>CAZBMT010000313.1:0-3483 GCA_964492645.1 uncultured Cyanobium sp.
GGCGGTGATCACGCTGCTGTGCGTGGCGGCGTTCGCCTTCGGGCACCGGCAGGGGCAGGAGAAGGCGGCGGTGGAGGCGCGGAAGTGGCTGGAGCTGGATGGGTGAGGGGTGGGCAACAGCCCGTGCACGTTCCGCCGGCGGTGCCGCGTTCAACCGTTGCCACAGAAGACACCCCTTAATCCTCCTTGACCAGCTTCCAGTCCCGTGCGGCATTGAGGTAATGGACCATGCCGTGGTCCTCGATGTGATCGATCCCTTGCTGTTTCAGGCTTTCCATGGCTCCGGTGGTGGTGTCGAGAAACTGCAGCCACCGGCCCGGATCCTGATGGATCTCCTTCTCCTTGGTGATGTAGAGAAAGGTGCCCACATGGCTGTAGCCCATCATCCGCGCAGGAGCCCGGGTGACGATGTCGTTGTTGTTCTGGAAGCGGAAGGTTTTGCGTTGGGCTTCGATGTTATAGATCCTGGAAGTGTCGCGGGTGACGACCCGTGGCTGGCCAAACGTGTAGGTGGAGGTGAAGGCCTCATCCTGGTGAATCAGAATCGAACTGGCCACGGTGGCCATGGCGCCGCCCAGGCTGTGGCCGGTGAGAAAAAGTGCTCGGGGCTTCTTGGCATTCAAGTCCGAATACAGCCTGAACAGGTCGCCCCACAGGTCGAGCACGGAATGGAGAAAGCCCCGGTGAAAGGCTCCGAACAGGGCCTGCTCGGAAAAGGCGTTGAGGTTGTCAAGCCAGTCCTTCGCTTCGTCGGTGCCTCGAAAGACCAGGGTGAGATAGGTGTCGTGTTCCACCAGGGCGGCCTGGGCCGAGTTCCTGGAGACCCCATGGACGGAAAGGAATCCAGGATCCTCCGCCTTCAGGTTGGCGAGAATGCCTGCCTCATCGGGCTGGCGCCCACCTGGCTTGGACCGATAGATCTGGTCGGCGAGCCGCGCCATCCAGTAGGCGTTGCCTTGATCCAACGTTGTGCGATAGGGCTTGACGGGGGCCATGGCAATCCGTTGGTGACAATGAGGAACTCCACGCTCCTGTGTTAATTCACTCCTGCGGAGCTGGCAACCTGCTCAAGACCGATGGCTCATCGACTGTCACAAGCGGCGTAGCACAGCGACACACGCCATGGATTCAGCGATGGGGGGCCAAGGAATCCGGGTTCTCTTTCAGCCCTCAGAAGCTGAGTTTCACCCCTCCCCCATAGGCGAACTGACGCCCCGTCGAGAAGGCTTCCTTCGACGCGGAGATGTACAACGAAGCCTTGCTGGCGATCACGACCTCCAGGCTGCCGCTCAGCGTCAGATCGTTGAGACCGCGATTCCGCCCGGCGCTGCTGAAGCTCACGCCCGCTCCAGGCAGGGAGGCGTTGAGCGAACGGTTGCCGTTGCCATCGGCCAGCGCATCCACCTGATCGGCCACAGCGAAGCGCGGCCTGAGCAGCGCAGATCTGTCGGGATTCAGGGGAATCGCCGCCATCAGTTCGGCGCCCAGCGTTCCCACCAGGCTGCGGCTGGTGTGGCCCGCCACGGTCAGGTCCATGGCCGGGTCACCGCTGTCGCTGAATCCTTCCTGCTGGTAGGCCCCATAGGCCGCACCCAGCTGCGGCTTGAGCGTGATCGGCACCGTGGCGGTCGGCTTGCTGAGGGGTATCGCGTAGTCGCCCTGCAGGCCGGCGGTGCTGCCATGGGCCGTGGTGCGGCCCGTGATCGGGTTGCCGTTGCCCACCACCCCCTTGACCGTCCAGGCTCCCTCGGGCCTGTAGACGCCGTAGAGGGAGCCGCTGTTGATCGGCGCGCTGATGCTGTTGCTGCCGGCCCCCAGCGTCCAGCGCCGGCTGGGTTGCACTTCGATGCCGTAGAAGCCGCCGGAGAGGGCGGCGTCGCAACCGGAGAGCCCATTGCCGGCAGCGATGCTGGCCGTGGCCCTGCCGCCGGTCGCGAACAGGCACACCGGCGTGGTGGTCGGCCTGGTCACCACCCACCCCGTTTCGCGGCAACCGCCGGCCTGGGCCATCAGAACCTGCCGCTGCTGCCGCAGGGCATTGAGCCCCACGCTCTGGAACGCGGCATAGGACTCCGGTGTGATCGCCTTCACCGTCTGCGCCAGGGCGGCACCGGAGGGAACGGCCTGGCCCGTGGTGAAGCCCGTGCTGCCGATCGGGGCCCCGATGGCATTGGCGTTGCCGGCCGTGGCGATGGCCAGGCGGTTGCCAGTCGGTTGCCACCGGCGGCCCCCGGGGCCTGCAGCGCCGAGGCCACGCATCGCTGCCATGGCTGGGGCACCACTGCACATCGAGCGTGAACGGGTTGCCATCGGTGTCCTGGATCAGGGCCGTGCCGACTGCAGCAGCGCCGAAGGGGCGATCGATGCGGCCTCCAGCCCCATGGACAAGGGTGTGGTGAAGGGACTGGAGGCGGTGAGGATCGTGCGAGCAGGTGGGCCAGGTGGCCTGCCACACCGGCGCCCGCAGCTGCTTCTACGAGGAGGGGGCGGAGGCCACCGCCGGCGGGCCGGACGCCCTGCCGCCACCGGCGGACGTGTGCACCGAACTGGCCCGGGTGATCAACGGGCGCCGGGAGCGGCCGGAGGCGGGCAGCTACACCAACAGGCTGCTGGAGGGGGGCGACAACCGCATCCTCAAGAAGATCGGCGAGGAGAGCGCCGAATTCGTGATGGCCTGCAAGGACGACGACCCGGCGGCGATCGCCGGCGAGGCGGCCGATCTGATCTTCCACCTGCAGGTGGCCCTGGCCCACCACGGCGTCGACTGGCGCCGGGTGCAGGAGGTGCTGGCGGAGCGGCGCGGCGCGCCCAGGCGCGAATGAGCCGGTTGCAACGGGAGCTGGCCTGCCGGCGGCGGCTGGGCGATGGAGCGGGCGAACGCTGGCTGTGGGCCCTGGGCTCGAGCCTGCCCTGGGTGGGGCTGGCGGTGCTGCTGCTGCACGCCCTGACGCGCCGCACGATCACGCCGTTTCTCTACGGGCTGACGGCCCTGGGGGCGGTGGGCTTCCTGGTGCTGACGCTGGGGGGGCTGCCGGATGATCTGGCCAGCCGCAACCGGCTGCCGTCGGGGTCGGTGCCGGCGGTGATCACGCTGCTGTGCGTGGCGGCGTTCGCCTTCGGGCACCGGCAGGGGAAGGAGAAGGCGGCGGTGGAGGGGAGGAAGTGGTTGGAGCTGGATGGGTGAGGGTTGATGCGGTGGCGAGCCTTGCGGTCGCACGGAGTGGTTGAGGAGGACTCCGGCGAAGCCTTGACCGTGTCCGGGAAGCATGGAAGAGGACATACGGGCCTTCGTCGTTATGCCGTGAGTGGCCGATCCCTTCTCCCATCGTTACGTTCTCAACGTGCAGCTCCTGATTCCTGCGAGGCCGCGCGATGGCGACAGCGCCATCGGGTTTCAAGCCTTCCGCCTGCTTTGTCTCAAGTCCTCTGAAGTGACCGTGATGGCTTTTGTGAATGAAGTGGTCTCGGATGAAGACATTGCAA
>CAZBMT010000314.1:0-3457 GCA_964492645.1 uncultured Cyanobium sp.
GCGATGTTCTCGGCTTCGGTGACGCCGTCGGTGTAGATCATCATCAGGTCACCGGGGTCGAGCTGCAGGGTCAGGCTCCGGTACGTCCGGCCGGGGAAGACGCCCAGCAGCGACCCCTTCGGCAACGCGATCGGATGGACCTTCCCGTCCTGCAGCCGCAGCGGCGGGCAGTGGCCGCCGTTGGAATAGGTGAACAGGCCGGAGCTCACGTCGAGATAGCCGCAGAACATGGTGACGAACAGGGCGGCCTCATTGGCTTCGGCGAGGCTGTCATTGAGGCGGCGCAGCACGGCGTCCGGTGTGGTTTCGCTGTTCGCCAGGATCCTGAGCAGCCCCACCGACCGCGCCATGAACAGCGCCGCGCCGAGGCCATGGCCGGACACATCCCCGATGCAGAGAAACAGACGCTGGCTGTCGACGAAGAAGGCATCGAAGAAGTCACCCGCCACCGTGGTGGCCGGCTCCATCAGGCTGGCGATCTCGATGTCCGGATGGTCAGAGAACAGGTAACCCTGGGGCGGCAGCATGTTCAGCTGCAGGTCCCGGGCCAGGTCCAGTTCCTTGCGCAGGTGGGACAGCTCCAGGGCTTCCCGCTGGGCCTCCATGGTCAGCTGGTTGGTGAGCCGGGTGCGTTCCACCAGAGAAATCATCATGTTGCGGGCCACCCCTGGCAGCAGCACCATCTGCGACCAGAACACCTGCTGGGGAATCCGCAGCACGGTCGCGTCATCCTCTGCCCGCACCAGGGCCGACACCGGCCGGCCGTCGATGGCGGAGAACTCTCCGATGCATTGCCCGATGGGAATGGCTATCCCCTTGCTCCGATAGCCGTCGGCGCCGAGGTGGACCGTGACCGTTCCGGCCAGGATGATGAAGATATCCTCGTTGGTCTGCCCCGGCGTGAGCAGCACCTGCCCTGGTTGCAGCGGGTGCAGCTGGCAGTGCTCAAATGACGCCAGCAGCACGTCCTCGTTCACATCCCGGAAGAGGGGAATGTCCTTGAAGGGGAGGGAAGCGGTGGTCGAGGGGGCCAGGGAGGGTGGGGGCTCGACGCACATTCCCGATCAGGGGTCTTTGGAGAAGTAGATGCCGAGCTTAAGCACGTTCCTGTCCCCGGCCCTCCGGTAGCTGCGTTCATCCATGAATCGATTCACCAGCAGCAGCCCGAGCCCACCGGGTTCGGCCTCCGCAAGGGTGCGGGGCAGGGGCCCGCGGCTGACGGCGAGGGGGTCGAAGGCCGGGCCGGCATCGACGATGGTGAGGGTGGCCAGGCCCCGATCGCCGCAATCGGCCAGCTCCAGGGTGAGATCCACCGGGCAGGTGAAGTCAGCGGCGCCGGCGTGGTCGATGAGGTTGGCCAGGACCTCGTTGAGGCACAGGTCCAGCTTGCCGGTGGGACCCGGGGGGACGGCCTGGTTCCGGCAGTGTTCGGTGAGCCACTCGGAGCAACGCCGCAGCTCCCGGGCGCTGGGCTGCAGCGAGAGGGTGGGGGCGTCGGGCTGGGGTGGCGCCATTGATCCGGGCTCAGGCCAGGGCGTCCCGTTCGGCCTGATCCTCATCGGCGACCATCGGAATCACATCGTCGATGCCGGTGGACTCCAGGGTGGCCTTCACCAGTTCGTTCTCGCCCAGAAGGAGCACCATCCGCCCGCCTTTCTGATCCAGGGCGCGGGCACTGGAAATGATGCTGCGAATACCGATGGACGCCAGAAAGCTGACCTCACGAAGGTCGAGTATGACCGGCAAGGGTTTGATGGCGGTCAGCGATGTCAGCTTCAGGGCGATGTCTTCCATTCCCAGCATGTCGAGTCTCCCGGAAAGGACAACCTTGCGCAGCTTGATGGACCCATCGGACTCCAGGACATCATCCGATCGGATCGAAGCCGTCTGCGTCATGACCGCTGGAATTTGACTCCGGTGACCTTACCTGGCTTATGCCGTGCTCAGGCAAACCGCCCGATGAGTTGTGTTGTGCAACACATTCCTGCCCAAAGACGTGACCTGTGCCGCCGCAACCGGCCTTGATCTTCAGTCCGTCCAGTCATTCCTGCTGCGGCGTAGATCGGCCAGTTCCCCGGGATCCGCCGCCCGCACGAACAGGTTCGTACGCCGCTCCTCGCCGATGCTGCTGGGGATCGTGGACTCGCCTCTGGAGCGGATGATCCGCACCGCCGCCAGCCGATCGGCGATGGCCCCATCCCCCGGCCGCTGAGCCGCCGCCCAGCGCAGGTTGGTCTCGGTGTACTCGTGGGCGCACCACACCCGGGTGGTCTCCGGCAGGGCGGCCAGCCGTTGCAGGGAACGGTGCATCTGCTCGGGGGTGCCTTCGAACAGCCGGCCGCAGCCCGCGGCGAACAGGGTGTCGCCGCAGAACAGCTCCCCCTGCGTGAGCAGGTGGAAGGCGATGTGAGCACGGGTGTGGCCCGGTACCGCCAGCACCTCCACCGGCTGACCCAGCAGGCTGAAGCGGTCGCCGTCCGCAACCCCCCGGGTCTGGAAGGGGATCCGCTCCCGGTCGTCACGGGCCGCCACCACCTCGGCCCGGGGCCATTCCCGCAGCAGATCAGGGGTGCCGCCGATGTGGTCGCTGTGGTGGTGGGTGTGCAGTACGGCCACCAGCTCCAGCTGCCGCTGCTGCAGCCAGGCGATCGCCGGCTCCGCCACCGCGGGATCCACCAGGGCCGCCCGCCGGCCGTCGTGGAGCACGAACAGGTAGTTGTCCCGCAGCACCGGCAGCAGCGTCACCTGCAGGGGCTGCGGGAGTGGCTCTGGGGAGCCTGCGGCGACCGCGGCCCTGGCTTCGGCGTGATCCGGCATCGTTACAGTCCAGGTTGCTGCTGGCTTCCATGATCACCGCGAACCAGCGATCCCCGATCACCCGGTCCCCGATCACCGTCGCCCTGGCCAAGGGCGCCCTGCTGAAGGATTCCGTGCGCCGCTTCGGTGCGGCCGGCCTCGATTTCTCCGCCCTGCTCGAGGAGGACAACCGCCTGCTGATGGTGCCCAGTGCCTGCGGCACGGCCAGGGCCCTGCTCGTTCGTAATGCCGACGTGCCCGTCTATGTGGCCTATGGCCAGGCCCAGCTCGGGGTGGTGGGCTACGACGTGCTGCGGGAGCACCAGCTGCCGGTGGCCCAGCTGGTGGACCTGGGCTTCGGCGGCTGCCGCATGGCGGTGGCGGTGAAGGCGAGCAGTGGCTATCGCCGGGCCGCGGACCTCCCGGCCCACTGCCGGGTGGCCAGCAAGTTCACCCGCTGCGCCGAAGCCTTCTTCGAGCAGCTGGACCTGCCGGTGGAGCTGATCCATCTCACCGGCTCGGTGGAGCTGGGTCCGATCACGGGCATGTCCGAGGCGATCGTCGATCTGGTGGCCACCGGCCGCACCCTGCGGGACAACGGGCTGGTGGCGATCGAGGATCTGTTCAGCAGCACGGCCCGGCTGATCGGCCACCCCCTGGC
>CAZBMT010000315.1:0-3455 GCA_964492645.1 uncultured Cyanobium sp.
CCGGTCTCGAAGCTGTTCACCGCCCGGGACTTCGGCGGCTGGGACACCATCAACAAGCGCTTCTTCGGCAAGGGAGGTCTCTGGGATTCGATCTTCTCCAGAACGCGCTGATCCAGGGGCTGGGATAGCCGATCGGGATACCGGTGTATGCTCTGCCGGATTGTCGATCAGAAAACCGTGGTTTCCCCCTGCTCCCGCTCCGTCGCCCCCCTCGCCATCACAGGCCTCCTGCTGGGGGGCCTGGCCCTGACCGGCTGCAGCCCCCGGCCCCAAGGCAGTGCCGATGCCGGCGGCAGCGGCGCTCCCCAGGAGCTGCTGCTGGTGAGCTACGCCGTGACCAAGGGGGCCTACGACCGGATCCTGCCCAGGTTCGAAGCCGACTGGAAGGCCAGAACCGGCCAGGCCATCAACGTCAAGACCAGCTACGGCGGCTCCGGCTCCCAGACCCGGGCGATCATCGACGGCCTCGATGCCGACGTGGCCACCCTCGCCCTCGCCGGTGACGTGCTCAAGCTCCAGGAAGCGGGTCTGGTGCAGACTGGCTGGGAGAACGACCTGCCCGGCGGCGCGATCATCACCCATTCGGTGGTGGCCTTCGTGACCCGCGATGGCAACCCGAAAGGGGTTCGGACCTGGGCCGACCTGGCCAAGCCCGGCGTCACCGTGGTGACGGCCAATCCCAAGACCTCCGGCGGCGCCCGCTGGAACTTCCTGGGGCTGTGGGGCTCGATCAGCCAGACCGGCGGAAGCGAGGCCCAGGCCAAGGCCTACGTCAGTTCGGTCTACCGCAACGTGAACAACCTGCCCAAGGACGCCCGCGAGGCCAGTGACGTGTTCCTCAAGCGCGGCCAGGGCGACGTGCTGCTCAACTACGAGAACGAGGCGATCCTCGCCAGGCGCAGCGGCGATCTCAAGGCACCCTTCCTCGTGCCCGAGGTCAACATCCGCATCGAGGGCCCGGTGACCGTCATCGACCGCAACGTGGACCGCAAGGGCACCCGGAAGGCAGCCGAGGCCCTGGCCGCCTATCTCCAGAGCGAGCCGGCCCAGGAGATCTTCGCCGAGGAGGGCTTCCGTCCGGCCAGCCCCGGCGTCTGGAGCCGGGTGAAGGGCCGCTTCGCACCGGTGAAGCAGCTGTTCACCGCCAGCGACTTCGGCGGCTGGGAGACGATAAACGCCACCTTCTTCGGCAAGGACGGGGTCTGGGACCAGCTGTTCAGCAGCTCCCGCTGATCCCCGTCCGCCCCGATGGAGAGAATGGGGCCCTCGGTGGACCTCGGGTGATGTGCGAACTGCTGGCCCTCAGCGCCAACACACCCACCGACATGCGCTTCTCCTTCCATGGCCTCACCCGCCGGGGGGGAGCGACCGGCTGCCACGGGGACGGCTGGGGGGTGGCCAGCTTCGACCCCGATGGCCGCGGGGTGCATCTCTACCGGGAGGACGCCCCGGCCGCCTTCTCGCCGATCGCCGCCCAGGTGGCCAGCCTGGATCTGCGCTCCCACTGCTCGATCGCCCACATCCGCAAGGCGACCCAGGGGGTGGTGGCTCTGGAGAACTGCCACCCCTTCCACCGGCGCTGGCAAGGGCGGGAGTGGGTCTTCGCCCACAACGGCAACCTGCTGGGGCCGCTGCCGCCGACCCGGCTGTTCGTTCCGGAGGGTTCCACCGACAGCGAAGTGGCCTTCTGCTGGATCCTGGAGCAACTGAACGCCGCCGGGGCCGATCCGACCGACCTGGACGCCATCTTCGGCACACTGGTGCTCTGCGCCCGGCAGCTGGAGCGGCAGGGCAGCTTCAACTGTCTGATCAGCAACGGCAGCTGGCTGTTCGCCCATGCCAGCAGCCGGCTGCACCGCATCACCCGCCGGGCCCCGTTCGGCCGGGCCACCCTGGCCGATGACGACCTGAGCGTCGACTTCTCCGAGCTGGCCGGCGTCGACGACGTCGTGACGATCGTCAGCACCGAACCGCTGACCAGGGATGAGGAATGGCTGCCGCTTCAGGCCGGCGAGGCCGTTCTGCTGGTGCGGGGCGAAGTGGTGCGGCACCAGCCCCCTGGGGCGGCCGTCCCACCAGGCCCCTAGGCCAGGCAGAAGACATGGCGGTACCCCAGATCGAGAAGGTTCTCCGCCAGCTGAAGGGCATCGGCCCGGGCCGCCCTGCCACGGTCCCGCCCGACACAGAGCAAGGGGTGGGCCAGGTCGGGCAACAGGGAGCGGATCTCAACCGCCTCCGTCTCCGCCAGCAACTGGATTGCACCCTTGAGGGAATCCCGGAGCGGATGCTTTCGCTGCACCAGGGTGGCTCCCTCCCAGAGCAGGCGGCGCACCTCCAGGGGCTGAAGATCCTGGCGCTTGGCACGCGTGAGGTACTCCCGATCGCAGAGGGAGTCATGACGGTCCTGGAGCCCATCGTGGTCGTGGTGGTAGCCCATGCGGAACGGAGGAAGGGTCCTTTTCGTGGTCAGCATGACCCGCATCAGGCGAGCGGCCTGTGTGTTCAGGCCTTCGGCCCTGTGTTCACAACCACGACCGATGCGACAGGACAGGCGCACCATGTCCAAGTGCTCCGAAGGAGTGCGAGTAAGGGACTTCTGGGATCCCGCCGAACGGTGGGTCCCTTTTTCATGGGCGACGTCCTGGAAGGGCCTTCCAGGCTGGCTTCGGTGCAGCATCGCGACAGAAAGGCCGCTTTCAACGGTTTGTTGCCCGAATTACCGTAGTTAAGACCTTCGGGTCTGAAGATTGGGGCACCACAGAAAGGATCCCCATGGCAACCGCTCTCCAAAACGCAGAATCCACAGGCCTTCCCGATCATCTCCTCTCCCCGCGGGAACTCCTGCGCCTGCTGGCCGGCACAGGCCCGAATGGCCCGGATGCACCGGCACTGATCATCGATCTTCGCTCCAGGAACCGCTATCGCCGCGGCCATGTGCCGGGGAGTCACAGCATTCCCAGCGGCTGGCTCATCAGTGGCGAGCTCCCCGATGGTGACCTGGTTCTGGTGGGCGAGAACACCCAGCATTCGGCCACGACGATCGAACACCTCCAGACGCAGGGCCATGCCCGCAGAATCCGCCATCTCGCCGGCGGATTCGGGGCCTGGCAACAACTGGACCTGCCCGTGGCCGGGCGGCAACGCCAGGGATGGCCCCACGTCTTCCGGGGAATCCCGGGACTCCGCCCGGGCCGGCCCCTCCGCCCGGCGTCGCCGCAGGAGGCCCGACCTTGACGACCACCTGGACGCACCCTCGCAGCGGCCATCGGCGGGTCCTCGAACTGTTCCGCGAGCAGCCAGTGCTGCTGGAATCCGGGGACACCCTGGGGGCGATCAACACCTGCCGGTACTTCGTGGTGTGTCCAAACGTGCTGGGGGAGCCGTTTCCCGGCGCTCACGATCCGCGACCAGGTGGCGGCGGAGGTGGCCTTCAGCGACAGACTCCAGATCCGGCG
>CAZBMT010000316.1:0-3455 GCA_964492645.1 uncultured Cyanobium sp.
GCCCTGGGCCGGCCGGTCCTGATCGTCGACGACATCCTCACCAGCGGGGCCACCGGCTGCAGCGCCGCCACGGCCCTGGAGTCTCTCGGCTGGCAGGTGGTGGGACTGCTCTGCCTGGCCCGCACGACCCGGGGGCGGTCCCGCACGGGCCCGTCCCCCAGAGGTCCGTGATCTAGGATCGGTGAGTCGTTTCGGCGACGGGCCGGGATAGCTCAGTTGGTAGAGCAGGCGACTGAAAATCGCCGTGTCCCCAGTTCAAATCTGGGTCCTGGCATTGCGTGCGGACTGCTCTGCAGCCCATCACCATGCCCCATCAGCCCTCGACCTCCAGCCAGATCTTCAACAACGCCGACAGCTTCGCCCAGGCCTTCGATGAGGCCTGGCAGGAGCACAGTCGACAGGATCCCTCCCACGGGCTCTCGAGCGCCGAGAAGCTCGAGGCGATCCTGGGCCGGGTGGCAAGCCACCCCTTCGCCGCAGCCGATCCGGCCATGGCCCGCCAGGTGGGGGCCTTCAGGGTCCGCCTTCTCGACCTCTAGATGGCGTCCATGAGCACCTCCCTCGCCCGCCTTCTCCAGTTGCTGAGCGGTGGCTTCAGCAACCAGAGCCAGGCCTTCGAGAATCCCCCCATCTACGCCCACATCCTGGTCAAGTTCCGGCCATTGCCCCACCTGGCTCCGGGCTCGCTGCTGCTGGAGCAGTCCTACGCCATCTCACCCGCCACGCCTTACAGGATCCGGGTGCTGCGGGCCGAGCGCCGTGACGGCCACCTGATCATCCATAACCAGTCGCTGCAGGATGAGCAGCGTTTCTGGGGCGCCGTCGAGGACGAAGAGCGACGGCGCGGCATCGCGGAGCGCGACCTGATGCCCCTCGAGGGCTGCACCTACGTCGTGCGGGAGGTGGGTGAGGGTTTCGCCGGGGAGGTCGAACCGGGTTGCCGCTGCCTCGTGGAACGCAAGGGAAGCCTCGCCTACCTTGTGAGCAGCTTCGAGATCGATTCCCGGGGCATGCGCACCATCGACCGGGGCCACGATCCCGCCACCCATGAGCAGCTCTGGGGATCCCTGGCCGGTCCCTTCGAGTTTGAGCGCACCGACGACTACCGCGCTGAACTGCCCGCCTCCTGGCTGGAGATCTGATCGGGGAGGGGACCGAGACCAACCTCAGGCGAACACCTGAGAGGGCCCCTTCAGCCGGCGATCAGCTCATCCATGAAGGGCTGCTCCCCCTCCTCCAGGAACGGATCGGCCTCCTCCTGGCCCTGATCGAAAGCGTCCGCCAGCGACAGGGGGGCCTGCGGCTCCTGCTGCAGGGCCGGCGGATGCACAGCCTGCAGGTGGCGGGAGGTGCCGATACGATCCAGGCCCTGCAGGGCCGCCTCGATCCTGGCCAGCCGCTCTTCAGTGTCCCCCAGCCGCTCGTCCATGGCGGCCCCATGGGCAGCCTCGAGGCCGGCGACCTCCTCCAGCCGGACACCGACGCGATCCTCGTGGCCGCCCAGCCGTTCCTCGAGCTCGAGCAGGCGGTAGGTGAGCGCTTCGGCCACCTGGGACAACGCCTGCAGCTGATCGGCCAACCGGAGGCAGGAGTCCTCGGCGGGGGACACAACAGAAGCCATGACGGCACCGGGATGATGGCCGGATGGTATCGGCGTGGCGCCGGCCCGCCAGGGGTGACCGGGCGCGGGGGGTTTGTAACGATTCTGAAAACCCTGTCGTGGCGAGCGGACAGGCCCATAGGATCCGCCTTGCAGCCCATGATCGGGACGTTTCCTGCAGTCGTCCTCAAAGGCGTCTGCCGAACAGCAGCGGCCCTGCGCCCTGCCCATGCGCCCTGCCCACTGACCTTCTCTCCAACGCCTCTCCCCCGGCACCCACGCTCATGACACTTGCCAACGCTGCCTATCTGGGCATCGAGCGTTTCTCCAGCGACCGCAACAAGGAAAACTGGACGAACGCCACCGAAAACGACAAGGCCGCCCTGATCCGCGCCGTCTACAAGCAGGTGCTCGGCAATCAGTACGTCATGGCCAGCGAGCGGCTCACCGGTCCTGAGTCTCTCTTCAAGCGCGGGTACCTGAGCGTGCGCGAATTCGTGCGCCAGGTGGCCAAGAGCGGCCTCTACAAGGCCAAGTTCTTCGAGAACTGCAACCCCTACCGCTTCATCGAACTCAACTTCAAGCATCTCCTCGGCAGGGCCCCCCAGAACAAGGCCGAGATGCTGCACCACTTCACGATCCTGCAGGAGCAGGGCTACGACGCCGAGATCGACTCCTACCTCGACAGCGCCGAGTACCAGAATCGCTTCGGCGAAGAGGTGGTTCCCTACCTGCACGGCTGGGACTACTCCTCCGGTCAGCAGGGCCTGCAGTTCTCCTACATGCTGCAGCTCACCCGTGGGGTGGGTGCCTCGGTGCGGGGCGATCTGCTCAAGAACCAGTCCCGCCTCAACCCCTCGGTCCATGCGGAAGCTCCCCTGCCGGTGGTGAGCCCCAACGCCAGGGGCAGCGTGTTCCGCAAGGTCACCACAGACGGCATCACCCGCCAGGGCGTGGGCGCCGGCGAAGAGGGACGGACCTTCCGGGTGGAGATCTCCGGCTTCAACAACTACCGCCTGCACAAGCGCAGCAACCGGGTGCGCTTCATCCCCTTCAACAAGCTGCTGCAGACCCAGCAGCAGATCCTGCGCGAAGGCGGCCGCATCGCCAGCATCACCCCGGTCAACTGAGCCGGCCTTCCGTTACGCCTTACCCCCCCTACCCCTCCGAATCCATGAAGGTTTCCGCAGGCACCCGAGGCACCGGCCTCAACAGTTCCCGTCAGGTGGCATTCACCGTCACCGGCGTCAACAACAACGACTACTCCCGCACCGCGGACATGGTCATGAACGTTCCGTTCAGCCGCATGAACGAGACGATGCGCCTGGTCCACGCCATGGGCGGCAAGATCGTCAGTGTCTCGGTGACCGGCGGCGGCACGGGCTCGGAAGCGCCGGCACCGCGCAAGGGATAGGCGAAAGCCGAGGGCTGAAACCAGCCCTCGGTCCGGCCTGTTGATGGGGCCCCCTCCGTGGGGGGCCCTTTTTCATTGGGCGGATGCAGGGACCGCACTCGAGGCGCGGCGCGGCGCGGTTTACACCCATCCGCCGGATGGACCCGTCCAGGCTGAACGCCAGCGCCTGCAGAGGGGGCCAGAAGCACTGCAGCCGCGGGGATCCTGGCGGTGGTGACCATTTATTAAGGCGCCCCCATCCACCGGACGCCGTCACCAACAATAGGTGGGTCTTTCGGAGCGATGCCTGGCCCTGGCCAGGCGATCATCGAAAGCAACGACGCCTACGACGTCAGCCCTCCCCCCGGACTGACGATCCAGACGCGACCCCCTTACCCACCCAATCCCGACGTTCGACGTCGAGAACAGGAGCTAACTCAATGTTCGACGCCTTCACCAAGG
>CAZBMT010000317.1:0-3447 GCA_964492645.1 uncultured Cyanobium sp.
CCCAGGCCCTTCCAGAGGGTCACGAGCATCACCGAGGGCAGGGCCAGGCCGGTGGAGGTGAGGAAGCCGATGGGTGAGAAGCGATCCCCCAGAAGGGCACCGAGCCAGCCGTTGACCAGGCCGTTCTCGGCGTAGAGCCAGCGGAAGGCGATCGCCGCCACCACCAGCGAGACCAGCACCGGGGTGTAGAAGGCGCCGCGGAACCAGTGGATGCCCGGCAGCTGACGGTTGACCAGCACCGCCAGGGCCAGGGAGCCCAGCACGATCGGGGGCACCACGCCCAGCAGGTAAAGGAAGGTGGTGCCCGTGACCTTCAGCAGCATCGGGTCGGCCAGCAGCCGCCGGAAGTTGGCCAGTCCGACGAAGGTGAGCGGTTCGCCCACGTCGAGTCCGGTGCGGGTGAAGCTGATCACCAGGGCCATCGCCGCCGGGATCAGCACCGACACGGCAAGCAGCAGCAGGGCGGGGGCCAGGAACGCCCAGGCGGAGCGGCTGGCGGCCGGTGCGGCAGGAGTGGGTGAGGCCATGGGGGCATCCTGCCGGAGCCGGGGCGATGCACAATCGGAACCGAGGCAGGAGCCCCCTTGGTGCCGCCCCACCCCTTTCCCCATGACCCCAACGCCGACGCCGAAGCAGGTGCTGCGGGAGGTCTTCGGCTACGACGCCTTCCGCGGCCCCCAGGCCGCCATCGTCGAGCACGTCTGCGCGGGGGGGTCGGCCCTGGTCTTGATGCCCACCGGTGGCGGCAAGTCGCTCTGCTATCAGATTCCGGCCCTCTGCCGGCCGGGCACCGCGGTGGTGGTGTCGCCCCTGATCGCCCTGATGCAGGACCAGGTGGGGGCCCTGCGCCAGGCGGGGGTGCGGGCGGCCGCCCTGCATTCGGCCGAGAGCGGTGCCTCGGCCGCCGCCACCTGGCGGGAGCTGCAGGCCGGCGATCTGGATCTGCTCTACGTGTCGCCGGAACGGCTGCTGAACGGTGATCTGATCGAGCGGCTCGCCGATCTGCCCCTGGCCCTGTTCGCCATCGACGAAGCCCACTGCGTCTCCCAGTGGGGCCATGATTTCCGGCCCGAGTACCTGCAGCTGGCGGTGCTGGCGGAGCGCTTCGCCGCCGTTCCCCGCATCGCCCTCACCGCCACCGCCGATCCCCGCACCCGGACCGAGATCGTGGCGCGCCTGGGCCTGGAGCAGGCGGCGGTGTTCCTGGCCAGCTTCGATCGGCCCAACATCCGCTACCTGCTGCGGGACAAGAGCGAGCCGAAGCGCCAGCTGCTGGAATTCCTGGCCAGCCAGCGGGGCCAGGCCGGCATCGTCTACGCCCGATCCCGCAAGCGGGTGGAGGAGTTCGCCGCGCTCCTGGCGGCCGAGGGGTACGACGCCCTGCCCTATCACGCCGGCCTTGCCGCCGAAACGCGCAGCGCCGCCCTGGAGCGCTTTCGCCATGGCAGCGGCGTGATCGTGGTGGCCACCATCGCCTTCGGCATGGGCATCGATAAGCCGGACGTGCGCTTCGTCGCCCATGTGGACCTGCCCAAGAGCCTGGAGGCCTACTACCAGGAGACGGGCCGGGCGGGCCGCGATGGGCTACCTGCCATCGCCTGGATGGTGCACGGCGCCGCCGACGTGCCTCCGCTGCGCCGCTTCATCGAGGAGTCCGACGCCGAACCGGCCCAGAAGCGCATCGAGCACAGCCGGTTGGACGCCCTGATCGGCTTCGCCGAGACCTCCGGCTGCCGCCGCCGGATCCTGCTCGACTATCTGGGCGAAACAGGCAGCGGCGACTGCGGCAACTGCGACGTCTGCCTCGAGCCGAACCAGGGGGTGGACGTGACCGAGCCGGCCCGCAAGGCCCTCTCGACGGTGTATCGCACCGGCGGCCGCTTCGGGGCCGCCCACCTCGTGGACGTGCTGCTGGGGGGCGACACCGTCCGGGTCCGCAGCCTCGGCCATGACCGGCTGGGCGTGTACGGGATCGGCAGGGAACTGGACCGACTGCAGTGGCGCAGCCTGTTCCGCCAGCTCACGGCCAGGGGCTACCTGGTGGCGGCCGCCGACGGCCACGGCGGCCTGCGGTTCGGTCCGGATGCGCTGGTGCGTCCGCTGCTGCGGGGGGAGTCGCGTCTCGAAGTCCGGCTGCCGCCTCCTGCCAAGGAGCGGCGGGGCCGTGCCGCCTCGAGGGCCACGACGCCACCGGCCACCCCCGAGTCCGTCGATCCGGAACTGCTGGTGGCCCTGAAGGCCTGGAGGCTGGAGCAGGCCCGCCAGCAGCGCCTGCCCCCCTATGTGGTCTTTCACGACCGCACGCTGGTGGCCATCGCCGAACGGCGTCCCACCAGCCTCGAGGAGCTGGCCGGCCTCACCGGGATCGGCAACGCCAAGCTGGCCAGCTATGGGGAAGCGGTGCTGGCGTTGGTCAGGCGCCTGTCGCCCCGGGCCTAGCCTCGGACCACCCTCGCCCCTTCCTCCGTGCCGCAGGAGTACCGCACCATCACGGTGTCCCTCGCTGCCGATCCCTACCCAGTGCTGATCGGTGAGGGCCTGCTGGCGGAGCTCGGGTCTTTCCTGCTCGAACGGGGCATCCCGAGCGGCACCCGGGTGCTGATGGTGACCAACCCCGACGTGGAGGGGTTCCATGGCGCCCGGGCGCTGCAGAGCCTGGAGGCCAGCGGCTTCGTGGTGCGGACGCTGGTGATCGAGGCCGGGGAGGAACAGAAGAACCCCGCCACCGTGGCGGCCATCCACGACGCCGCCTTCGCCCACCGCCTGGAGCGGAGCTCTCTGATCGTCGCCCTCGGCGGCGGTGTGGTGGGAGACATGGCCGGCTTCGCCGCCGCCACCTGGCTGCGCGGGATCGCGGTGGTGCAGGTGCCCACCACCCTGCTGGCGATGGTGGACGCGGCCATCGGCGGCAAGACCGGCGTGAACCATCCCGGCGGCAAGAACCTGATCGGCGCCTTCCACCAGCCGAAGCTGGTGCTGATCGATCCCCTGGTGCTGGCGACGCTGCCGGAGCGGGAGTTCCGGGCCGGCATGGCCGAGGTGATCAAGTACGCCGTCATCGGTGACGCGCTGCTCTTCCGGGATCTGGAGGCGGCCGCCGAACGGGATCCGCGCGGGGGCCTGGCCAGCCGGGAAGCCCTCGGCCCGGCCCTGCTGCAGCGACTGCTGGAGCGCTCCGCCGCCGCCAAGGCCCGCGTGGTGGCGGCCGACGAACGGGAAGGGGGGTTGCGGGCGATCCTCAATTACGGACACACCCTGGGCCACGCGGTGGAGAATCTCAGCGGCTACGGCACCTGGTTGCACGGCGAGGCCGTGGGTCTCGGCATGCTGGCGGCCGGCGACATCGCCGTGGCCATGGGGCTCTGGAGCCAGGCCGACCAGGACCGCCAACGGCGTCTGATCGCCGCCGCCGGTCTGCCCATGGACTGGCCGGCCCTGGATCCCGAG
>CAZBMT010000318.1:0-3441 GCA_964492645.1 uncultured Cyanobium sp.
GCCCGGCCATGGTCCTGCCCGGCAACGGGGCCGCCGAGCTGTTCACCTGGGCGGCCCGGGACGCGGCGGCCGGCGGCCTGAACCTGCTGCCGTCACCGGGGTTCGCCGACTACCGCCGCGCCCTGGCCTGCTGGGGAGGCGCCTGGCGTTCCCTGCCGCTGCCGCTGGACGGGTCCGGGGCCGGGCCGGGCCCCTGGCCCCTGGCCGAGGCCGCCGCCGAGGCGGCCGGTTCCGGGGCGGCCGTGCTCTGGCTCACCAATCCCCACAACCCCACCGGCCAGCTCTGGAGCCGCCGCTCGCTGGAGCCCCTGCTGGAGCGCTTCGCCCTGGTGATCGTGGACGAGGCCTTCCTGCCGCTGGTGCCCGGTGGGGAGGAGCAGTCGCTGGTGCCGCTGCTGGCGGCCCATCCCCGGCTGGTGGTGATCCGCAGCCTCACCAAGCTGTTTTCGATCGCCGGGCTGCGGCTCGGCTACGCCCTGGGCGATCCCGTCCGGCTGGCCCGCTGGGCCGGCTGGCGCGACCCCTGGCCCGTCAACGGGCTGGCGGCGGCGGCGGGCCGCTTCCTGCTGGCCGACCAGGCCGGCCTGCGGCGCTGGCAGGGGCGGGTGCAGCGCTGGGTGGCCGCGGAGGGGGCCTGGCTGGCGGCCCGCCTGGCGGCCGTGCCGGGTCTGGCGCCACTGCCCTCGGCCGCCAATTACCTTCTGGTGCGCAGCCGCCCGCCGGCCGCCTCGCTCCAGCCGCTGCGGCTGGCCCTGGAGTGCCGCCACCGGATCCTGGTGCGCGACTGCCGCTCCTTTGAGGGTCTCGGCGAAGCGTGGCTGCGGATCGCTGTCCAGGACAGGGCCGGCAACCGGCGCCTGCTGGCGGCCCTGGAGCAGATCAGCCGCGGCCGATGAGCTGCTCCAGCACCTGCACCAGCCGGCGGTCGGCGTCCCGCACCGCCAGGGCCCCCATGCCGGCGCCCATCGCCACCAGGGGGTCGGCGGCGGCGGCGCTGCCCCGCAGGCGGGGCCCCAGCAGCCGCCAGACGGCCCGCTCCAGGGCGGGCTCGCCGGGGTCGTGCTGCCAGACGATCACCGCCGCGCCCACGGCGGCGGCGGCGGCGGCGTTGGCGTCCTGATGGCGGTCGGCGGCCGCCGGGAAGGGCACCAGGATCGCCGGGGTGCCGCAGACCGCCAGCTCGCTGAGGCTGCCGGCACCGGCGCGGCTGATGGCCAGGTCGCAGTGCTGCAGCAGGCCCGGCAGCTCATCGCTGAAGGCCCGCTCGACCACACGCTCGAGATGCAACTGGCCGGCGTCCGGATCCTGGCTGCCGGTGAGGTGCACGATGCGGCAACCGTTGGCCGCCAGCAGCGGCAGCAGGGGCCGCACCATGTGGTTGAGGCGCAGGGCCCCCTGGCTGCCGCCCATCACCAGCAGCAGGGGGCCGGCGCCCCGGGGCACCCAGGCGGGCAGGGCCGCGGGGGTGAGGAAGGCCCGCCGCACCGGCGTGCCGCACAGCAGCGGCCGGCAGCGGGGCAGCCGCTCGACCGCCTGGGGCAGGCCCACCGCCACGCGCGTGCACAGGGGCCCCAGCAGCCGGGTCACCCGGCCCGGGACCGCGTTGCTCTCGTGCAGCACCACCGGCACCCCGCACCAGCGGGCGGCGAGGATCGCCGGCGCGGCGATGTACCCCCCGCTGCTGAACACCGCGCCCACCCCCTCGCGCCGGATCAGGCGCCGTACCGGCAGCACGGCCAGCAGCAGCTGGAGCAGGTTCCAGAGCTTGCGCAGTCCTTTCCCCTGCAGCCCACCGGCCCGCACCGTGTGCAGGGGGTAGCGGCTGGGCACCAGTTCCGTCTCCAGCCGGTCCGGCACCCCCAGCCAGTGCACCTGCCAGTCGTCCGGCAGGGCTTCGGCCACCGCCAGGGCCGGGAACAGGTGGCCACCCGTGCCGCTGGCGGCGATCAGCAGGGTCGGCATGGGCGGGTGGGGCGAGCGCGCCTAACTTAAAAGCCGACTCCGGTCCGCCCACCGCCGCCCCGGATCCCTCCCCCGCCATGGCTCCGTCCCGCCCGCTGAACGCCCCCCTGCCCCCGGTCCGGACGCCCAGGCTCCTCGGTGCCTGCCTGGCCGGCCTGGCGGTGGCGGCCGGCGCCGGCATGGCCCCCGCCCTGGCGGCCCCCCCGTCGGCGGCCCAGCTGCAGGCCCTGGAGAGCGCCCTCAACAGCAGCTCCGACTCGTCCCTGGCCGGCCTGCTGCAGGCCGGTCCCGGGCTGGATCCGGCCCAGCTGGAGAACCGTCGCCGCCTGCTGCGCCAGCAGTTCCCCGATGCCCGCTGGCAGCTGAGCTCCGGCACCCAGCTGCGGGATGGTCAGCCCACGGTCATGCTGCGGGTGGAGGGCACCCGGCGCCAGGGCGGCACCACCTACCGGCTGGAGGCGGAGCAGCTGCTCGCCCTGCAGAGCGACGGCAGCCGCATCAACGGCCAGACGGTGCTGCGCGAGAAGTCCCTGCTGCGCAGCGGTGACAAGCCGGTGCCGGTGAGCCTGCTGATTCCCGATGCCGTGCTCACCGGCCAGCGCTACGACGTCGATGTGATCTTCGACGAACCGCTGGACGGGGCCCTGGCCGCCGGCGGCATCGCCGCCATCACCCCCCAGCAGCAGGCGTCGATGGCCAGCCCCAGCCTGGAACTGGGCGCCCTCGGCGGCGGCGGGCTGTTCAAGATCGTCCAGGCCCCCCTGTCTCCCGGCTCCCAGACCTGGGCCGTGCTCCTGGTCCATCCCGACGGCATCGTCAGCGCCACCAAGCGGGTGCGGGTCGTCGCCGACCGCAAATCGCTCGAGCCCTGAGTCATGGGCCGACCGCATCGGATCTGGGTGGTGGATGACGATCCGGACCTGCGCCAGCTCCTGTCCACCTACCTCGCTGAGCAGGGCTACGAGGTGCGCTGCATGGGGGACGGCGCCCAGCTGATGGCCCGCCTTGAGGGCCAGCGCCCCGACCTGCTGGTGCTCGACCTGATGCTCCCCGGCGACGACGGCCTCACCCTGCTGCGGCGGCTGCGGGACGGGGCCGACGACCTGCCGGTGCTGATGCTCACGGCCCGGGCCGATGCCGTGGATCGCATCATCGGCCTGGAGCAGGGGGCCGACGACTACCTGGCCAAGCCCTTCCTGCCCCGCGAACTCACCGCCCGCATCGAGGCGGTGCTGCGGCGCCGCGGCACCCTGCCCGGTGGCCTGCCCCAGCCCGACGGGGCCCGGATCGCCTTCGGCGAGCTGGAGGTGGACCTGGCGGCCCGCACCCTGGAGCGCCACGGGGAGGCCCTCACGATCACCGGCGGCGAGTTTGCCCTGCTGGCGGCCTTCGTGCAGCACCCCCACCGGCCCCTGTCGCGGGAGCGGCTGATCGAACTGGCCCGGGGCCCGGGCAGCGACACCGACAGCCGCAGCATGG
>CAZBMT010000319.1:0-3412 GCA_964492645.1 uncultured Cyanobium sp.
GGGCTGCTCCTGCAGCAGCACCGTGTCGCGGCCGTCCCGGCGCACCACGCTGGCCAGCACGCGGCCATTGCCGCTCAGGGCCGGATCCTGACGATCGGCGCCGCCCCAGCCCACCGGTCCGGCGCTGCGGCGGCCCCAGCTCCAGCCTCCGCAGCCGCCGAGCATCAGGGCCAGGAGCGCCACCGCCAGCAGGGGCCCACGGGCGTCGGACGCATCCCGCGGCCGCCAGGGCGACGCTTCAGTCGTCGAACCGGGAGCTGTTGTCCCGGGCTGCAGGGGGGCGGGCGGGCGGCTCCGCTGCCGGTGGCCGGGGCTCCGGGGCCGCCGGGTTCGCCGGCCGGGGGCGGCCGCTGGCCATCGGCGAGAAGTCGGCATCACTGACGTCATCGGTGGCGCCGCCACGGGAGCTGGGGCGGATCGGGGTGCCCATCGGCGCGCCCGGAGGACCGGCTGCTGCGGGGCCAGGCTCACGGCCCGTCGGGGCGGCGCCACGACGGCTGGAGCGGGGGGCACTGTCGGCGGCCGCCACCGGGCGGGAGCCGCGGCGGGGTTCCGGGCCGCTGTCGCGGTCACGGCGTCGGGCGCCGAAATCGCTGGAGCCGGAGCGGCCCTGGCCTCCGGCGCTGTAGCGGCCTGCGAGCCGCTCGGGGCGGTCGTCGAGGGGGGGGCGTCCGGAACGTCCCGCAGCGCTCGCACCCCTGGGACTGTCCCAGCCATCGGGTTCGTCGCGGCGGCTGGCGGCCCGCTCAGGGATCGCGGCCCGGCTGGGCCGGCGGGGCCGGTAGAAGTCCTCCTCGGGTTCGTCGCGCGAGGGGATGCGGCGCCGCAGCGGTTCCGGCTCATCGAACCGGTCAGGCTCGTCCTCCCAGCTGCGGCCGCCGCCGAGTCCCCCCCGGGGGCGGAAGGGGGCGGCGGGCTCCTCGTCGTCGAAGTAGGAAGAGCGGCGGGCCTGTTCGGTCGTCACCCCCCGCAGGCGCACGCTCTCGTAGGCGAAGAAGACGGTGGTGCCGGCCAGCAGGAACTGGCCGAACTGCAGAATCGGGTCGAGGCGCCAGCCCTGAAAGAAGAGGATGCCGCCGCAGAGCAGGCCGATGGCGGCGAAGAAGACGTCATAGTCACGGGCCAGGGCCGGCTTGAAGCTCCTCATGAAGTAGAGGAAGGCTCCACCGACCGCCAGGACGATGCCGACGATGCTGGCCCAGTTGAGGCTGGCGTTGACCACGGCGGTTCACCCGGGCGACGGGGCCCACTCTAAGGACCCCTCCCGCCCTGTCACCGGCGGACGCCGGGCCCCGGGGGCTTCAGAGACGGCGGTCGACCTGGTCGTTCTGGCTGATCAGAACCAGGGCGACCGTGATGGGGATCACCACAATGACCGCGCCCCAGGCGAGGCTGCTGAGGAAGTTGGCGAGGGATGGGGTCATGGCGGGCGGGCGCTTCGGACAGCTCGGCGGATCCTAGGCAGGGACGGTGGCTTCCTACGATCGGGCTTCCCACGCTTAGAGCTTTGTGACGGCCCCGGCCCCCCTGCCCCTGCTCCACCTGGCCCTGGGGCTGCTCCTGGCGGGCTGGACCCTGCTGTTCCTGTTCCGCATCGTCCTCACCTGGTATCCCGGCGTCGACCTCACCAAGGGGGTGATGCGGCTGGTCGGAGCGCCCACGGAGCCCGTGCTGGCCTTCACCCGCCGCCTGATCCAACCGATCGGCGGCGTCGACGTGACGCCGGTCGTCTGGGTGGGACTGGTCAGCCTGCTCCGGGAGCTGCTGGTGGGCCAGCAGGGTCTGGTGACCCAGGCCCTGCTGCGCAGCCAGCTCAGCGGCTGAGCATCTCCTCCTCGACGAACTTGGTCCAGACCTCGCCGCGCTGGAACTCCTGGCGATCCAGCAGGGCGAGATGGAACTCGATGGTGGTGGGGATCCCCGTCACGGCGCATTCCGACAGGGCCCTCCGCAGCCGTCGCAGGGCATGCTCCCGGTCGACGCCCCAGACGATCAGCTTGCCGATCAGGGAGTCGTAGAAGGGCGGGATCTCGTAGCCCGTGTAGACGTGGCTGTCGATGCGCACCCCCGGTCCGCCGGGGGGCAGCCAGCCGGTGATCCTGCCGGGAGCCGGGCGGAAGTTGTGGCGCGGATCCTCGGCGTTGATGCGGCACTCGATGGCGTGGCCGCTGATGTGGATCTGGTCCTGGCGGACGGAGATCGGCTCGCCGCCGGCGATGCGCAGTTGCTCGGCGATCAGGTCGATGCCCGTCACCATCTCGGTGACGGGGTGCTCGACCTGGATGCGGGTGTTCATCTCCATGAAGTAGAAGCCGCCGCCCCTGTCCACCAGAAACTCCACCGTGCCGGCGCCCTCGTAACCGATGCTGCGGGCCGCCGCCACCGCCGCCTCGCCCATGCGGCGGCGCAGCTCGGGATCGAGTCCCGGACTGGGGGCCTCCTCCAGCAGCTTCTGGTGGCGCCGCTGGATCGAGCAGTCGCGCTCGCCCAGGTGCACCACGTTGCCGTGGCGGTCGGCGAGCACCTGAACCTCCACGTGCCGGGGCCGGTCGATGAATTTCTCCATGTAGAGCCCCGGGTTGCCGAAGGCGGCTTCCGCCTCCCCCTGGGCGGCCCGGAACAGGGCCTCGAGCTCCTCGGCCTCCGGCACCAGACGCATGCCCCGTCCGCCGCCGCCGGCGGTGGCCTTGATCATCACCGGGTAGCCCATGGCCGCGGCGAGGGCGGCGGCTTCGGCGGGATCCTCCAGCAGCCCCTCGCTGCCGGGGATCGTGGGCACGCCCACCCGCTGCATGGTGATCTTGGCCGTCGACTTGTCGCCCATGGCCAGGATCGAGGCAGGCGAGGGGCCCACGAAGGTGAGGCCGTGGTCGAGACACTTCTCGGCGAAGTCGGCGTTCTCGGCCAGGAAGCCGTAGCCGGGATGGATGGCGTCGGCGCCGCGGGAGGTGGCGGCGGCCAGAATGTTGGGAACGTTGAGGTAGCTGCGGCTGCTGGGGGCCTCGCCCACGCAGACGGCCTCATCGGCCAGCTGGACGTGCAGGGCGTTCCTGTCGACGGTGCTGTAGACGGCCACCGTGGCGATGCCGAGCTCCCGGCAGCTGCGCAGGATGCGGAGGGCGATTTCGCCGCGGTTGGCGATCAGCAGCTTGCCGATGGGCATCCGTGCAGGTCCGGGCTAAGGGGCTGGCGGGGGTGCGGCCATGCCGGGGCGGACTGTATCAGTGCTCACCGGCGCCGCCCGCGGGCCGGGGTCGCCGGGGGTGGGGGAGCCTGTGCGTATATTGCTCAGTCGGTGAAGGCCGCGGCCCGAACCGACCACGCGGATGTGGTGGAATTGGTAGACACGCACGTTTGAGGGGCGTGTGGCTTCGGCCTTGCGAGTTCAAGTCTCGCCATCCGCATTTCTCTT
>CAZBMT010000320.1:0-3409 GCA_964492645.1 uncultured Cyanobium sp.
TGGCGGTAGGCGCAGCCTGCGGCCCTGCGGTGCCATCCGGATCAGGCGATCGAGCGGACGAAGTCAGGCGTATCCAGCACCCGCTCAAGCGTCTTGTAGTCCTCCAGCACCATGCCGCAACCCTGCACCACGCACAGCAAGGGCTCCTCGGCCCCGTGGGTGAGGATGCCGGTTTCGTGGCTGATCAGGTCGCTGATGCCGCGCACCAGGGCGCCGCCGCCGGCCAGCATGATGCCGCGATCCACGATGTCGGCGGCCAGCTCGGGCGGCGTGCGCTCCAGGGTGCGCTTCACGGCCTCCACGATCACGTTGAGCGGTTCAGCCATCGCCTCCCGGATGTCTCCGGCCCGCACGTTGATGGTGCGGGGCAAACCGGAGAGCAGGTGCAGGCCGCGCACATCCATTGAGGTCTCATCGTGCTCGTCATCGGGGAAGGCCGATCCGATCCGGATCTTGATGTCCTCCGCCGTGCGTTCACCCACCACCAGGTTGTGCACCTTCTTCAGGTACACGCCAATGGCATCGCTGAGCTCATCGCCAGCCACCCGCACCGACTCACTCAGCACGGTGCCTCCCAGGCTGAGCACGGCCACCTCGGTGGTGCCGCCGCCGATATCGACGATCATCGTGCCCACCGGCTCGGTCACCGGCAGCCCGGCACCGATGGCCGCGGCCACGGGTTCATCGATCAGGTGCACCTCACGGGCACCGGCCAGCCCGGCCTCGCGCACGGCGCGGCGCTCCACCCCGGTTACACCGCTGGGGATGCCGATCACCAGCCGCGGGGCGATCACGCCGCGGCCTTCGTTGCCCTTCTGGATGAAGCTCTTGATCATCTGCTCGGCCGCATCGAAGTCGGCGATGACCCCGTCGCGCAGGGGCCGGATCGCCCGGATGTTGCCGGGGGTGCGGCCCAGCATGAGCTTGGCCTCCTCCCCCACGGCCAGGGGGGTGCCCCGTTCCAGGTCGATCGCCACCACGGACGGCTCCTGCAGGACAATCCCCTTGCCTGAGACGTACATCAGTGTGTTGGCCGTCCCCAGATCGATGCCGATGTCGCGGGAGAACTGGAAACGGCGGAAAAACACGGGCAAGGCCTCTGGCAGCGGCGAATCATAGGTGGGGTGATCCCCGTCGACCGGCCAACCCGCCGTGGGTGTGACAACCGGGACGGAGGGTGGAACGGAAAGGGAGAGGCCCCCGATCGGGGTGCCGCATCATTGATCCATTCGTTCCAGGAGCACGCCATGGGCGTCAATTCCATCACCCTCGTCGGCCGGGCCGGCCGCGACCCGGAGGTCCGCTACTTCGAATCCGGCAGCATGGTCGCCAACCTCACCCTGGCGGTGAACCGCCGCAGCCGCGACGACGAGCCCGACTGGTTCAACCTGGAGATCTGGGGCAAGCAGGCCCAGGTGGCGGCCGACTACGTCCGCAAGGGTGCCCTGATCGGCATCATCGGCTCCTTCAAGCTCGACCGCTGGACGGACCGGACCAGCGGCGAAGAGCGCAGCAAACCGGTGATCCGCGTTGATCGGCTGGAGCTGCTCGGCAGCAAGCGGGACGCCGAGGGCGGCGGCAGCGGGGGCGGCAGCTTCGGGGGCGGCTTCGGCGGCGGCGAGCCCAGCGAGGAGGAGGTGCCGTTCTGAGGCTGCGGGCCCGGATTGGGGCCGGGGGGCTTGTGCCAGTGACCCAGCCGGGTTATCAAGCGTCCGAAGCCAGAAAAGGCGCCCCCACGGGGCGCCTTTTTTACTGTCCGGGGCCGGTCCAGAGTCCCCGCCGGCCCTGGGTCAGGGCCGCTGGCGGCTCTGCTTCCAGATCCGCAGCCCCAGCCAGGCGACCCCCGCGAGCACCGCCACCAGCAGAAGCACCTTCACCACCCGGGCGGCCGGTTCGATCCAGAGCTCCACATTCGTGTAGCCCTCCCCCAGGGCCAGGCCCGCCAGTGTCAGCAGCAGGGTCCAGATCAGGCTGCCGGCGGTGGTCCAGAGCAGGAAGGGCGTCATCGGCATCATCTCGATGCCGGCGGGCACGGAGATCAGGGTGCGGATGCCGGGCACAAGCCTGCCCCAGAACACCAGCGCCGTGCCATGGCGGCTGAACCAGCGGCGGCTGCGGCGCAGCTCCTGGGGGCTGATGCCGATCCAGCGGCCGTGACGCTCCAGCCAGTGCTCGATGCGCTCCTCATTCACCAGCCGGCCGATGCCATACCAGGGCAGGGCGCCGAGCACAGTGCCCAGCAGGCCGGCCAGCACCACCGGCACCAGGGAAAGCTTGCCCTGGTGCACGAAAAACCCCCCAAGCGGCATGATCAGCTCGGAGGGAATCGGGGGGAACAGGTTCTCCAGGAACATGGCCGCGAAGATCGCGCCATACCCTGCCGCCGGGTTGGCCTCCACCGCCGCGCCGATCATCTCGGGCAGCTTCTGGACCAGTTCGATCGCCATCGGGCCAGCCGGATCAGAGGCGCCAGTCTTCCACGACGGCCCGGACGCTGCCAGCAGCGCCGGGCCGGCGCCGCTCAGTAGCGGTAGTGGTCGAGCTTGTAGGGGCCTTCCACGGGCACGGCGATGTAGGCCGCCTGCTCGGGGGTGAGCTCGGTGAGCCGGGCGCCGATCCGGTCGAGGTGCAGGCGGGCCACCATCTCATCGAGGTGCTTGGGCAGCACGTAGACCTCCTTGGCGTACTGGTCGCCCTTGGTGAACAGCTCGATCTGGGCCAGCACCTGGTTGGTGAAGGAGTTGCTCATCACGAAGCTGGGGTGGCCGGTGCCGCAGCCCAGGTTCACCAGCCGGCCTTCGGCCAGCAGGATGATCCGGTTGCCGCTGGGCAGGATCACGTGATCCACCTGGGGCTTGATGTTCTCCCACTCGTACTGCTTGAGGGACGCCACGTCGATCTCGTTGTCGAAGTGGCCGATATTGCACACGATCGCCTGATTCTTCATGGCGAGCAGGTGCTCATGGCGGATCACCTGGTAGTTGCCTGTGGCGGTCACGAAAATGTCCACATCCGCCACCACGTCCTCGAGACGCACGACGCGATACCCCTCCATGGCGGCCTGCAGGGCGCAGATCGGATCGATCTCGGCGATCATCACCGTGGCGCCGAGCCCGCGCAGGGACTGGGCCGAACCCTTGCCCACGTCGCCGTAGCCCAGCACCAGGGCCACCTTGCCGGCCACCATCACGTCGGTGGCGCGCTTGATGCTGTCGACCAGCGATTCGCGGCAGCCGTAGAGGTTGTCGAACTTGCTCTTGGTGACCGAGTCATTGATGTTGATGGCGGGAACCTTGAGTTCGCCGCGCTGGTGCATTTGGTAGAGGCGATGCACGCCTGTCGTGGTTTCTTCCGAGATGCCACGGATTTCGCCGAGCAATTCGGGGAACTTGGTGTGGACCATGGCGGT
>CAZBMT010000321.1:0-3408 GCA_964492645.1 uncultured Cyanobium sp.
ATTCGGCTTTCCCCACCGAGGGGCGGATGCCTCTGGCGGGGTCGCTGTGGGACGCTGCCTCAAACGCTCCTGATCGGACCCCATCGATGGCCAAGCTGATCCAGTTCGCCGATGCCTCCCGCGATTCCCTTGAGCGGGGCGTCAATGCCCTGGTCGATGCGGTGAAGGTCACCATCGGGCCGAAGGGTCGCAACGTGGTGCTGGAGAAGAAGTTCGGCGCCCCCGACATCATCAATGACGGCGTCACCATCGCCAAGGAGATCGAACTCGACGATCCCTTCGAGAACCTGGGCGCCAAGCTGATCCAGCAGGTGGCCTCCAAGACCAAGGACACCGCCGGTGACGGCACCACCACAGCGGCCATCCTGGCCCAGTCGCTGGTGCATGAGGGCCTGCGCAACGTGGCCGCCGGCGCCAGCCCCGTCGCCCTCCGCCGCGGCATGGAGCAGGCCACAGCTGTGGTGGTGGCGGGCATCGCCTCCCGCTCCCGCGCCGTGGCGGGCGATGCCATCCGCCAGGTGGCCACGGTCAGTGCCGGCAACGACGAGGAAGTGGGCCGGATGATCGCCGAAGCGGTCGAGAAGGTGAGCGCCGACGGCGTGATCACCGTGGAGGAGTCCAAATCCCTGGCCACCGAACTGGAGGTGACCGAGGGCATGGCCTTCGATCGCGGCTATTCCTCCCCTTATTTCGTCACCGACCAGGACCGCCGTGAGTGCGCCTTCGACAACCCCCTGCTGCTGATCACCGATCGCAAGATCAGCAGCGTGGTCGACCTGGTGCCGGTGCTGGAGGCCGTCTCGAAGAGCGGCCGGCCCCTGGTGATCCTGGCCGAGGAGGTGGAGGGTGAGGCCCTGGCCACGCTGGTGGTCAACAAGACCCGCGGCGTGCTTCAGGTGGCCGCCGTGCGGGCGCCGGGCTTCGGTGATCGTCGCAAGGCCATGCTCGAGGACATCGCCATCCTCACGGGCGCCACGGTGATCAGCGAGGACCGGGCCATGACCCTCGACAAGGCCACCCTGGCCGACCTGGGCCAGGCCCACCGCATCACGATCAGCAAGGACACGACCACGATCGTCGCCGCCGATGCCCAGCGCGCCGCCGTCAGCGATCGGGTGGCCGCGATCAAGCGGGAGCTGGAGGCCACCGACTCCGAGTACGACCGCGAGAAGCTGAACGAGCGCATCGCCAAGCTGGCCGGCGGGGTGGCGGTGATCAAGGTGGGGGCCCCTACCGAGACGGAACTGCGCAACCGCAAGCTGCGCATCGAGGACGCCCTCAATGCCACACGGGCCGCCATCGATGAGGGCATCGTCGGCGGCGGCGGCATCACTCTGGTGCAGCTCACCGAGGAGCTCGGAGCCCTGGCCGGTCGCTGCGAGGGCGACGTCCGCACAGGGGTGGAGATCGTGCAGCGGGCCCTGACGGCCCCGGCCCGCCAGATCGCCATCAACGCCGGCGCCAACGGCGACGTGGTGGTGCAGCAGATGCGCAGCCAGGGCAAGGGCTACAACGCCCTCACCGACAGCTACGACGATCTGCTCGCCGCCGGCATCCTGGATGCGGCCAAGGTGGTGCGGCTGGCCCTGCAGGATGCGGTCTCGATCGCCTCGCTGCTGATCACTACCGAGGCCGTGATCGCCGACAAGCCGGAACCCCCCGCCCCCCCCGCCGGCGACGGCGGCATGGGTGGCATGGGCATGCCCGGCATGATGTGAGCACCGGGGGACCGGCGCGGGCCGGTTGGGCCGAGGCTCAGCCGGCCATTGCCTTCACGTAAGCGGCCACCTGCAGGTCCACGCCAGTGATCGCCGTACCCACCACGACGGCATCGGCCCCGCAGCCCAGGGCACGGACCGCCTCCTGCTTCGAGGCGATGCCTCCCTCACAGACCAGAGCCACCCCTTCGGGCAGGTCGCGGCGCAGGGGGGCCAGCAGATCCCAGGCGGGCGGCGGCAGCGAGGCGGTGGCTTCGGTGTAACCGTAGAGGGTGGTTCCCACCCACCGGCAGCCCAGGGCAGCCGCCTGCAGTCCGTTGGCGACGTTGTCCACATCCGCCATCAGGGGAGCCCCCAGCTCCTGGCTGGCGCGGGCGATCAGATCCTGCAGCTCCTGGCCATAGGGCCGGATGCGATCGGTGGCATCGATGGCCACGACGTCGGCTCCGGCCGCCCAGACAGCGCGGATCTCCTCCCAGCCGGGGGTGATGTACACGGAGCTGCCAGGGAAGCTGCGCTTCCACAGACCCACGATCAGGGCGTCGGGGCAGCGTCGGCGCACCGCACCGATGTGCTCCGGACTCTCGAGC
Source organism: uncultured Cyanobium sp. (assembly GCA_964492645.1). Taxonomy (GTDB): domain Bacteria; phylum Cyanobacteriota; class Cyanobacteriia; order PCC-6307; family Cyanobiaceae; genus Cyanobium. Next base: position 2,309 of record CAZBMT010000321.1, read on the forward strand.
CGCACACCGGCGGCCCCCTGGAGCAGGCTGGCCTCGGCCATCGCCGCAATCACGGCCGGATCCCGCAGGGGAGAGCCCTCGGGAGCCTGCACTGAGACGATCAGCCGACCGGCGAGTTCGGCCCGCTCAGGCAGGGGACGGCAGGGCGGCATAGCGGGGACAGGGTTGGGGGATCAGCTGGCGCGGCGATGCTGGGGAGCGGCGGAGAGCCAGGCGCGCAGGTCGGCCAGGGTGGAGGGCGCCGGAGCCGGCGCGGAGCTCGGGGTGGGTGGAGGGGATCCTGCGAAGGAATCCTCCAGGGCCGCGAAAGCCTCGGCCATGGTCACGCTGGCGGGGGCCATGGCCGCCTCCATGTGCTGCAGCAGCCAGTCGCCGGCCTCCCAGCCCGCCTCCGCCACCACGCTGCCGGTGCGGAAGCTCTCCAGGGAGGTCACCCCGTGGCGGTGGGCCCACTGGCCGGTGAGGCGGGCGGCTGTGGCGGAGTCCCTGCGGCGGATGGCTTCCAGCAGCAGGCTGGTGAGCTCTGGACGGGGTGGCGGCATGGACAGGGGGCGGGGCGTCAGGTGAGCTTGCGATCCAGCATCGGGCGGATCAGCAGGAACAGACCGGCGGCCAGCCCGGCCAGGACGGCCAGGCAGGTGAGCGCTGTGAGGGATCCGTAGGGAGCCACCAGCACCACGTCGGTGAGGCGGAAGGACCCCGCGTAGGCGGCGCGGATCGGTTCAATCGCGAAGGTAAGGGGATTCAGGGCCGCCAGCCAGCCCAGCCAGGGGGGCATGAAGGAGATCGGCGCCAGGGCGGTGCTGGCGAACAGGAGCGGCAGGTTGGCCACGAAGATCACCGCGATCAGCTCGATGTGGCCCGGCAGGGCGAAGGCCAGGCCGAGGCTGAGGGCGGTGACGGCGAAGACGAGCAGCAGCAGGGTGACCAGCACCAGCAACAGCCCCGCCCCACCGGGCCAGCCGTAGCCCAGCAGGGCCGCGGTGCCCATGATCGCCAGACTCTGCACCAGGCTCAGGCTGGTGATGTAGAGCACCGAGGCGAACACGATCGAGCTGCGGGAGCGCAGCGGCGCCACCAGCAGCCGGTTGAGGAAGCCG
>CAZBMT010000322.1:0-255 GCA_964492645.1 uncultured Cyanobium sp.
GTCCCCGCCGATCACCCGCGCATCACCCTGCTGGTGGGCGACCTGCGCGAACTCGGCCCCCACGCCGCCGCCATCGCCAGCGCCGACCGGATCATCCACACCGCCACCGCCTGGGGGGATCCCGAGCGGGCCCGGGCGGTGAACGTGGTTGCCGTTAAGGAGTTGCTGCGACTCACCGACCCGGAGCGCCTGCAGCAGGTGATCTACTTCTCCACCGCCAGCATCCTCGATCGCCGGCTGCAGCTGCTGCCGGAG
>CAZBMT010000322.1:265-3395 GCA_964492645.1 uncultured Cyanobium sp.
GATGGCCTACGGCACCGAGTACATCCAGACCAAGGCCACCTGCCTGCAGGACCTGGAGCGCCACCCGCTCGCTGCAAGGATCGTGGCCGTTTTTCCCACCCTGGTGTTCGGCGGCTCGGTGGCCGGCGCCGATCCCCACCCCACCAGCTACCTGACCGCAGGGCTGAAGGAGGCCTTCGGCTGGCTGTGGCTGGCCCGCTGGCTGCGCACCGACGCCAGCTTCCACTTCATCCACGCCGCCGACATCGCCACCGTCTGCGCCCACCTGGCCACCACCCCCCATGGCCCCAATCCCGAGCCCGACCAGGGTCCGGTGCGGCGGCTGGTGCTGGGCCAGGCACCGATCACGATCAACGGCGCCGTGGCCTCCCTGTGCCGCTGGCGGCGGGTGTGGGTGCCGCCGGTGGGGATCGATCTGCGCGGCTGGCTGATCGAGGGGCTGATCAGGCTGCTGCGCATCGAGGTGAATGCCTGGGACCGTTTCTCGATCCGGCAACGCCACTTCGTGCACCAGCCGGTGAGTCCGCCCGAACGCTTCGGCCTGGTGAGCTTCGCCCCCAGCCTCGAGGCGGTGCTGGAGACGGCAGCGGTGCCGCACCGGGGGCGGATCGGATCGCGCCCCCCGGGACACCACTAATTGTTGCGAATGTATCGGAGGCCCCCAGCGGGGGGCGGCCGTTGCCTAATTTGTGCCGGTTGCAAGTGCCATCCGGCACCTTCCGTTGCACCCTCCCATGCGTCGTCTTCTTTCCCTCTTCGCTCTCTGCCTGGCGCTGGTGCTGGGTGCCGCCCCGAGCTTCGCTGCCGATGCGGCCCACGGCGGCCAGATCTTCTCCGCCAACTGCGCCGCCTGCCACATGGGTGGGGGCAACGTGGTGAATGCCGAGCGCACCCTCAAGGCCGATGCCCTGGCCTCCTACCTGGCCAACTACGACGCCGGCCACGAGGCCGCCATCGCCTACCAGGTGACCAACGGCAAGAACGCCATGCCCGCCTTCGGCGGCAAGCTCAGCGAGACCGACATCGCCGATGTGGCGGCTTACGTCGAGGACATGGCCTCGAAGGGCTGGGCCTGAACCCAGCAAAGGATCCTTTCGATCCAACGACGGCTCCACAAGACGTCATTCAGCCCCGGGGGATCCCGGGGCTTTTTTCATGGCTCACTGAGATCGCGGCGGGCGGCCAGCACCGCCAGGTAGAGATCCTCCGGCACCTCGCGGATGTCGTACTCGCTCGGCAGCATCCCGTGGACATGACGGTGCACCACCCGCCAGCAGTCCCGCTCCGGCTCGGCAGCCCCGCCGAGGTCAAGGGACGCTCTGGCAAGGTCGGCCACCAGGGCCTGGTCGTCGGCGGGAGAGGGCATCGAAGACGGCAGGGCTGCAGAGGCGAGAATGGGGCGCAGCCGAGCTCCCATCATGGCGATCCCCACCTCTGCCGGGCCGCTCCCGGGGCTGCTGCTGGGGGGCCTGCTCTCGGCAGGGCTGCCCCTGGCCCTGCTGGACGCCGCCGCCGCGCCAGCCCTGGCCCAGGGACTGAACCCCAACCAGCCCCTGGCCATCGAGGCGACCCCCGGGCTGTCGCCTCCGCCCTGCAGGCTGGTGGTGCCCAGAAGCGAAGCGGTGCTGCAGCCGCTGCGGATCCATCCGTCCCAGGTGGCCCAGAAGAACGGCATGGGCTGCCTCTCGGCGGCCGATGCCCTCTACGGCCCGGACGGCTGCCCCGCCCAGCTCTGCGGCCGGCAGCGCGGCTATCCAGTGCCCATGCCCAAGCTCGGGGGTCCCTAGCTCCTGCCCCCGCCGGGCGGTTGGCCACCCCGCTTGGTACGGCCTGCCCGCCAGCGTCGGTACGGCCCGCCCACCCCCGGGGAGGAGGGCCGAACGCAGCGGTTCGGTCCTCCCACTCGGCCGATCCCGGCGGCATTCATACGTTGGCTTCAGCCACCGTCCGCAGGGAGAACTCCATCCATGCATCCCACCGCTGAACTGTTCACCGAAAAGGCCTGGGGCGCCGTGGTCGCCTCCCAGCAGCTGGCCCAGCAGAAGCGCCAGCAGCAGATGGACAGCGAGCACCTCTTCGCCGCCCTGCTGGCCCAGCAGGATCTGGCCAGCCGGATCCTGGAGAAGGCCGGCGTGGATCTGGGGGCGCTGAGCCAGAAGCTGGAGTCCTTCATCGCCGCCCAGCCCAGCCTGGCCACCGCCCCCGACAACGTCTACCTGGGCAAGGGGTTGAACGCGGTGCTGGACCGGGCCGACGCCCTCAAGCAGGAATTCCAGGACAGCTACATCGCCGTGGAGCACCTGGTGCTGGCCCTGGCCGGCGATGACCGCTGCGGCCGCCCGCTGCTGTCCCAGTCGGGCGCCGACGAGCGCAGGCTGCGCGAGGCTGTGATGGCCGTGAGGGGCAGCCAACGCGTGACCGACCAGAACCCGGAGGGCACCTACGAATCCCTCGAGAAATACGGCCGCGATCTCACCGCCGCCGCCCGTGAGGGCAAGCTGGATCCGGTGATCGGCCGCGACGAGGAGATCCGCCGTACCGTGCAGATCCTCTCGCGCCGCACCAAGAACAACCCGGTGCTGATCGGCGAACCCGGCGTCGGCAAGACGGCGATCGTCGAGGGGCTGGCCCAGCGGATCGTCAACGGGGACGTGCCCACCGCCCTGCAGAACCGCCAGCTGATCGCCCTTGACATGGGCGCCCTGATCGCCGGCGCCAAGTACCGCGGTGAGTTCGAGGAGCGCCTCAAGGCCGTGCTCAAGGAGGTCACCGCCAGCGAAGGCCAGATCGTGCTGTTCATCGACGAGATCCACACCGTGGTGGGGGCCGGTGCCACCGGCGGCGCCATGGACGCCAGCAACCTGCTCAAACCGATGCTGGCCCGCGGCGAACTGCGCTGCATCGGCGCCACCACCCTCGACGAGCACCGCCAGCACATCGAGAAGGACCCGGCCCTGGAGCGCCGCTTCCAGCAGGTGTTCGTCGACCAGCCCAGCGTGGAGGACACGATCTCGATCCTGCGGGGCCTCAAGGAGCGCTACGAGGTGCACCACGGCGTGCGCATCGCCGACAACGCCCTGGTGGCCGCCGCCGTGCTCAGCAGCCGCTACATCGCCGATCGCTTCCTGCC
>CAZBMT010000323.1:0-3384 GCA_964492645.1 uncultured Cyanobium sp.
GACCCGTGCCGATCGGCTGCAGCAGCGGCGAGGGGTCCACGGCCACGAGCCGCCCCTGGCGCCGCTGGCGCCACTCGAAGTGCAGATGGGCGGTCGTGGCCGAGCCGCTGCTGCCCACCCGACCGATGGGCTGCCCCGCCACCAGACTCTCCCCGGGCAGAACCGCAACGTCTAGCAGATGGGCGTACAGGCTCTGCCAGCCGAGACCGTGGTCGATCACCACGAGCAGGCCGTAGCCACCCACCTCATCCACCAGCCGCACGGTGCCCGGCAGCACAGCGAACACCGGGGTGCCTTCCGGGGCGATCAGATCGAGGCCGGTGTGCATGCGCCAGGCGTTGCGTGAGTCGGTCAGTCGCCAGCCGAACGGGGCCTGCTCGCTGGGCTCAAGGCCGAGGGGGTAGCCCAGCGCCCCGGCCTGCTGCACCGGGAGCGCCCCCACCGGTGCCGGTCGGTAGCGGGACCGCAGCGGGTCCGGCAGACGGTCGTTCTGCCCCAGGTCGCCCACCGGCACCTCCAGGGGAATCTCCAACGGCCGGGGAGGCGGCTCCCCCATGGCCAGCAGGGGAACGGGGGCCAGGGACACGGGCAGCAGCCAGGGCAGGGCCAGTGCCGTCAGAAACCGTCGGAAGCGGGAGTCCATCCGCCTGCTGCAAGGGACCGTGCAGGCCTTGGTAACGCCCCCGGCCGCCGCTGCCAAGACGGAACCGCCACGGAGCCCGGCATGGTCAGGGAGCGCTGGCGGACTCCTGGTTCCGGGGCAGAACCACCATGGCGCTGGCGATGGCGGTGTCCATCACGATGCGCAGCGCCAGACAGGGATCGATCACCTCCCGGCCCATGGTGATCGCCTTCTGGGCCACCAGGCCGAACAGGATCGGCCACTCCACCGGATCGGGGCAGAACCGCCGGGCCAGCGGCAGCAGGGCCGGCCAGAGGCTCGGCAGCGACTGCAGGGATTCGGGCGAGGGCTGGTGGGCATCGGGCACCTGCGGCACACCGAAGTCTTCCTGGCCAAGGTGCTCCATCCCATGGCGCCACAGGGCCGTCGGGTCCGGCAGGTGCGTGCAGCCCGCCTGCTGGGCGGCCCCGGCGGCCAGACCCCAGGTGGCATGGGGATCGTTGAACAGGGCCTGGACCAGCGCCTCTCCCACCAGACAGGAGCCGCCGTCCCCGGTGCCGACGACGTGCAGTCCCGTGAGCTCCGCCAGGCCGGCCGCCCGGGAGCGGGCCCGCACCCCGGCCTGGCAGGCCTGCCCCGCCAGGGCACCGCAGACCGCCAGCAGCGATTCGACGTGCACGCCCCGATCAGAGGCCATGGCCTTCAGGAGCCGGCTGCTGATCTCTTCGGCACCGATCCTGGCCCCCACCAGAGGGTCCTGGGCACGGCGGGCAGCGATGGCCTGATCGAGGGGATCAAGGTAGGGAGCAGTCATGGCCGCAGGGGAAGGATGTCAGGGGGGTCCGGCACCAGCGTTCCCGTCGCCGGTCGGCGGCGGGGGGCCGGCCCGGCGGGGCACCCGGATCACCACGGTGCCGGCGAGCTTGTCGTGCCAGCCCTGGCGACGGGGATCCCAGGCCGCCCACAGGAAGCCGAGAAGCAGGGGCAGGGTCGAGAGGATGTAACCCACGTAACGGAGGCACCACTGGCGCAGGCCGGGTTCACCGCCGGTTCCGGCATCGACGATTCTCAGGTGCAGCATCAGCTTGCCGGGCGTGCCCTGCTTCCAGTGCCAGAACAGGATCACCACCAGGGCCGTCACCACCGTGCTGAGAAACAGCACCGCCGTCTCGTCGGGCCCGACATACATGAGGAGCGGCAGGGGGGCGGTGATGATCAGCATCAGCACCGAATCGATCAGCGAAGCCGCCGCTCGGACCCGGAATCCCGCATAGGCGATGGCCGGGGCCGGGGACGATTCGCTGCGCTCCATCGGGCCATCTTCTCCTCGCAGGAGCATCAGGGGACGGAGCGGTGTTAGGACAGTGTGGATTCTCCTTAAGGCTGATGCGAGCCCTTAGCTTCCTCTTCGCCCTGATGGTGGGTCTGGCCATGGCCTTTCTCGCTCCGGCGTTGGCCGGTGGCCACGACCAAGCCCCTGCGGCGATCATCGCTACCGAAATGGCCGCTGCGGTGCCCACCGACAGCATGGCCACGGATCACCTGGCCAGCGATCTCCTCGCCACTGATCTGCTCTCCAGCGACCTGTTCACCGAACTGAGCATCGATCAGGCCTCCGACCTCGACGTCGCGGCCTGAGTCGCGACCACCCTCACCAATGCAACGGTCGGGCTGGCACCTGAACCCATGGCTCGCACCCTGCTTGATCCCCGTCTGACCCTGGTCTCCCTGCGGCCGGCCCAGCCCGACAGCCCCCCCTCGGAGCGATCCGATGGCCCCGAAGCCAAGGGCTTTGCAGCCTCACGCCCCTTCGGCAAGGGCAAGTCCTCCGGCACCAAGGGCCGCCGCAAGAAAGGCACGGGCCTGTCCGCCGCCGACCACGGCCCCCTGGGCCGCAGCCCCAGCCTGGAAGCGATCGAAGCCAGGGCGCGGCTGGGACTGGCCCTGGCGGGCCGGCTGAGGGAAGCGGATGTGGCCGCAGCCTGGAAGCGGGCCGCCGCCGAGCACCATCCCGACCGCGGCGGGCGCCACGCCACCATGCAGGCGGTCAATGGCGCCAGGGATGTCCTGCTCGGCAGAGGCCTCGCCTGACGCCAGGGATCGGGGCCCTGCCCCCGCTGCTGCAGCGGCAGCCCTAGACGACTCCCGGCAGCAGCCACCAGCTGCTCTGTCGATAAGCCTCGAAACCGGGGTAACGCTCCGCCATGGAGGCTTCCTTGCGGATCATGCGGGGCAGGTAGAGCGCCAGCACCAAGGCGGGCAGCAGCCACGCCCATGGCGATCCAGCGATCACCGCGAAGCTGCTGTAGCGCAGCAGGTCGCCCAGGTAGTTGACATGGCGGACGCGGCGCCAGGCCCCGTCCGCCACCAGGGTGGCCCCGAGCGCCTTGGCGGTGCCCTTCTGCACATCGGCCGCGGTGTTCAGCAGCGATCCGAAGATGTAGAGGCTGAGCCCCAGGGCGATCGGCAGCGCGCCGATCGGAACAGGATTGGCCATGGCCAGCCAGCCCGGCACGGCATAGAACACCCCGACATAGAGCACCACCGCGACGGCCTGCAGCGGCCCAACACGCTCGGTGAAGAGCTGGGTGGTGCGCCAGGGGAAGAGCACCTCCTCGAGCAGCCACCAGAGGCAGTAGCTGATGTGGAGGGCCAGGTAGATCGCGACCCGCCCGGAATCCAGGCCCAGCACCAGGGCAGGCACCAGCAGCGCCACGATGGTGGTCACCTTGGCGATGTTGATCGCTTGCAGCTGGGTCATC
>CAZBMT010000324.1:0-3382 GCA_964492645.1 uncultured Cyanobium sp.
TCGCCGCCCTCGATCCCACCGGCCAACCGTTCGCCCCTGATCGCCTGCGGGTGACCCTGGGCCCGAAGGTCGCCGCCATGGTCGCCCTAGGGCTACCCCAGCTGCTGGCCCGCTTCTCTGCTGGTGAGGTGATCGCCGCGAACGATCCGGCCGTGCTGCAGCTGCACACCACCGCCACCGCCCACCGTGCCCAGCTGGTGGCGGCCACCGGCTGCAGCCCAGGCAAGCTGGCGACCGGCACCCTGCGAACCCTGCTGCAGGCCTGCGGCTGGGAGCTGAAGCGGGTCGGACGCATCAAGGCCCGCGGCGCCGGCCGTGATGCCCTCGCCTACCGCGCCCAGCTGATGGCCCTACCTGAAGGGGTGACGGCCGAGGCCCTCGCCGCGGCCTGGCTGGCCGAACTGCAGGCCGCGGCGACTGGGGCACTTTTCTCCCCTATAGGGAATCTCTGTAGGGGGCAAAAGTGCCCCACCCTTCCAGACCACGGCCCGCCACCCCCTCACAGGCCCTCGCCCTGGGGTCGGGTGGTGCCGATTCCATGGGCTGCAGCCCTCCGGTCCCATCAATCGCTGCCCCTCGCCGCCTGATTCCATCCAACGGCGACTGCTAGCAGCTGGCCACTAAAATACCTTCTATCGTATTTCAATCTATCCTTAATCCCTGTGAACAAATCACGATATATCTCGATGCTTTCAATGCTTTCAATGCTGAACTTGTGGTGGATTCCGCCAGCTATATCTCAGCAATGTAGACCAGATGGTTGGTGCTTGTTTAGCTCTGTTTGGGCAAAGAAAGTTTCTGCAGGCAAGGGGAGATACGTTAAGACTCTCGAATATACCACTGATAATCCTGGTTCAATTTTTGAGATTGTTTATGACTGTAAAGAGTGGTTGAGCGCTTTTGGTGATGGGCTTAGATCTCTCGCTTGGAGGCCTGTCCTTTCTGGGTCTGTGGCAGAGGACATTGCGAAGAAAGTGTGCAAATAATTTGCATCAGCAGCACCGGATGAGCTGCTGGAGGCCCTTGAGTTCTTCATTCCCGACCTGCAGCGCCACCCTGTGGGCGTGGCTGCGGCCATAGGGGTGGCGCCAGTGCCTGATGAGCCGGCATCGTGCCATCAGTGCCCCCAGCGACTGCCGTCAGTGACAGCCCTCGATGCCCTCCCGGATCTGACCCTGGCCGAGTGCTGCGAGCGGTGGGGGGTGAGCAGCAGGAACAGCATCAAGGCCCGTGCCGCCGCCCTGGGGGTGGAGCTGCGCCGGGAATCGAGCACCCGCACGGTCTGGCCTGCTCAGCACGTCGCCCTGGGCGATGAACTGGCCGAGCACCTGCGGCAAGGGGGCAAGCTGGCCGGCTTCCCTCGATCACTGCCGTCAGCGGGTGCCGTCAGTGAGGGGTCAGAACAGCTGTCAGTGATGCCACCGACTGCCGGCAGTGACAGGGCCAAACGTTCGTCACTGACGCCACCGGCTGCCAGCACTGACACCCTCGCTGCCCTGGCTGCCGTGGTGGCGGCCCTCCAACCCCATGCCCTGCCTGCTGATCCGCTGGCTGTGCCCGAGGCCTTGGCGCGGGCCGCCGATGCTGGGCACTGGCTGAGCACCCCTGAACTGGCTTTGCTGCTGCACGTTGCCCGTGGCACCGTCCGCAGCTGGAGCACGGGCCATCGCCCCCGGCCTGGCTTCGAGCTTGAACGCCGCAAAGATGGCGCCACAGTTTGGTGGAAAGTCGCCCGTCAGTGCCAGGGCTGACGGGCTCCTATTTTTGCGTTTTCAGTATGTAGCCCGAGAAGTTGCCCACCAGTACACCTATCAAGGCCAATCCCCATTGCCGGTCTTCCTTGCCTGCCGATGGGTTAAGAGCAAGGTGGACGCACAAAACAACTACTACCCCAACAAGGAATAGCGAGTACAAAAGCGTCCACCATTCACGGCGTCTTCGATGTTTCGCCTCGTCTTCCGTCTCCTCCTTCGTCACCGTCATTGAGTAGTTGACCTGGTGCCCATCGGGTACCAGGCCGAGAGCGGTGGGCCCAGTCTTAGTCAGGTCCAGAGGGGGGACGACTGTTGGCGACATTCTTAGAGCGCCAGGATTTCTTGCTCCTTCACTTCGCCTTCCGGGGACGTCTGGCGAAACACCACGCTCCCGCCTTTGTTCTTCTGGTCCTTGGCCAGTGCATACAGGGTCATGGCACGACGGATGACCTCGCTTTTGTTTCCCCCTGCCGCCAGAGCGAATTTCTCCAGGTCGGCAGCAAGCGAATCATTGATTCGCAATTCAACGCGAGCCATGGAACTTCCTCAATCGGGTGTAATGAAATGTGGTAGAGGCTTTGCCTCGTAGTCGTATGGGCTGCCGACAGCTATTGCTGCGGCCGGCACCGTATGCGTGGCACCCGGCCAGGGGTGCTCACACCGAACTGATGCACCATCGAGTGTACGGGATTTTCCCGTAAACCTGTGGCAACGTGACGCAGCGTTATCCCGTACTGATGGCATTGACTGACAGCAGTGACGGCATTCGCTGACAGCAGTGACGACCCCTGCCGCGCCGGCCTAGTCGAGCTGGTGACTGTCGCCGGGAATCCTCCCAGGGTTCGCTCTGGCACCGATGGACGATGCCGCTCTGGGCCGGCTCTGGCGCGCCCTTCACGATGAACGCCACCACCACCGCCTGATCGGTCGGTTTCGGCCAAGGATGGTGGGGTGGCCCCATCCCCGCCGGTGGCTGTTGCGGCTGCCAGCCGTACTAACCACAACCTCCTTCCGCATCTGTAAGTCGGCCACCATGGGCGCCGTCGCCCGACATGCCCGACACTGCCGCCCGAGTCGGCCGACGCTGCTGCCGATGGTGTGCGCCTGGCTGAGCTGGCTGAGTCCCTCCCGCTGAGCCGCGCCAGCGTCTTCGAGGTGGTGAAGGCCCTGGGGATCACCACCAGCAAGGGACCGGGGCCTGGTGGCCGCGGCCGCGTGGCCTGGGTCACAGCGTCGGAAGCGGATCGGATCACGGCAGCCGCCACGGCTGTTGATCGAGGCGAGGTGCGGATCGCTGATCTGAGTCGCCCGACGCGCCAGACAGCGGCGACGCTGGCCCGCTCAGCAGTGTCGGCAGCATCGGCTGAGCCGCCCGACGCTGGCCCCTTCCTTGACCGCCTGGTGGCCGCTGAGCGTGCGGTGACCTCAGGCCTGGGGCTGACGACACGGGAAACCGCCTGGATCCTGGGCGTCCATCCGGGTGGGGTGATGGTGGAGCGTGGCGGGATTCGAGCCACTCGCACCGGGTACAACTGCTGGCGCCTGGAGCGGATCGGCTGAGCAGTGGAGGCCGACGCGCCCGACGCTGCCGATCCTGTTCGCTGGCTCAGTGTCGGCAGCATCGGCTG
>CAZBMT010000325.1:0-3381 GCA_964492645.1 uncultured Cyanobium sp.
TCCGCTGGGCAGGCCGCTGGCCGTCGCCAGCGCCTGGGCCTCGGCCAGGAAGCTGCGTTGCCGCTCCAGGGGCCAGGCATCACTGCCGGTGAGCACGGTCACCCGGTGGGGGCGGAGATCGACGCAGCGATTCAGCTGGACGCCCAGTTCCGCCAGGTGCTGCGCCGGCGTGACGGCCAGCTGCGGCACGTAGCCGCCGCCGGTGACCACCTCCAGCACCAGAGGTCTGCCTGACGCCAGCAGGCGGGTGGGGCCATCCGGATCGCCGACCAGGGACGGATGGTGGATGTTCAGCTCCAGCCCATCGAAGCCACCCCCTTCGGCCGTCTCCAGGGCCGTGGTGAGGGGCCCATCAAAGCCCCAGAGGGAGAAGAACAGCAGGGAAGACACCGGACCGGCATGACGCAGCTCCCACTCTTCCCTGCCGCAGGCCCCCGGCGGGTCACCATCCCCACCGGAGGCCACCCACGGTGCAAGTGTTCGTGACGAACGGTGTCCGGCGGACCCCGAGCGGGACAGTGGGGCGACGACCTCTCCCTACGCCGACCAACGGCGACCCTCGTGACCGCCTCCCCACCCTCCGCGCCCCCGGCGGGCGGCCCGGGCGCCGCCGAGCCGCTGCTGTCCACCCCATTGCTGTCGACGGCGTTGCTGCAGCGCCTCAACGAGCGCCGGGACGGGCCCGGCTGGCGTCGGCTGGCCTTCCACCTCACGGTGCTGGGGCTGGGGGCCCTGCTCTGGGGCTGGGCCTGGCCCATGCCGCCGGCAGTGCCCATGGCGGCCTTCTGGGGCCTGCGGCTGTTGGGCCTGCTGCTGCTGGGCTGGGGCCTGGCCTTCGGCTTCTGCGCCATGCACGAGTGCGGCCACCGCACCGCCTTCGCCGGCAAGGCTCTCAACGACACCGTGGCCTGGTGGGCCGGTCTGCTGAGCTTCTACAACGCCGATTACTACCGGCGCTACCACCAGTGGCACCATCGCTTCACCCACCAGCCGGGGCTCGATCCGGAGCTGGAGGACGCCCCCCCCAGCACCCTGGCCGGCTACCTGCTCGAGCTCAGTGGCCTTCCCTGGTGGATCGGCAAGCTCCGAGGCCATGCCGCCGGCCTGCGCGGTGACTTCGGCGGCAGGCCCTACATCCCCGCCGAGGCAGCCGCGGCTGTCACCCGCTCGATCCGGCTCCAGGTCGCCGTCTACGCCGTCCTGCTGGCCGCCTCCCTCTGGCAGGCCAACGGCGCCCTGTTCTGGTTCTGGCTGCTGCCCCTGGCCGTCGGCCAGCCCCTGCTGCGCTTCGTTCTGATGGCCGAGCACGGCGGCTGCAGCACGGACACGGACGGCCTCAGCAACACCCGAACCACCCTGACGCTGGCTCCCCTGCGCTGGCTCATGTGGGAGATGCCCTTCCACGCCGAGCACCACCTCTACCCCTCGGTGCCCTTCCACGCCCTGGCCGAGGCCCATGCCCATCTGGCCCCCCATCTGCTGCACACAGGCCAGGGCTATCTGGCGCTGCACCGCGACTTCCTGCGCGATCCCGCCCGACTCGCCCTCCCCTGAATCCCTATCCCTTGCCCCCCAGCCCCGCCCCCCCGCGCCGCTTCGCTCTCGGGGATTTTCCCCTTGCCGCAGGCGGGACCCTTCCCGCCGCCTGGCTCGACTACCGGGTCTACGGAACGCTGGCCGCCGACCGCTCCAATCTGGTGCTCTACCCGAGCTCCTACGGCGCCTGGCCCGAGGACATCGACTGGGTGGTGGGACCGATCCTCGATCCGCAGCGCTGGTGCGTGGTGCTGGTGAGCCAGTTCGGCAATGGCCGCTCCACCAGCCCCAGCAACGCCGGATCGGCCCTGGCGGCCGGCCGCTGGCCCGTCGACCACCGTGACAACCTGGCCGCCCAGCGCCGGCTGCTGGAGGATGTCTTCCAGGTGTCCGAGCCGGCCCTTGTCTATGGCTGGTCGATGGGGGCCCAGCAGGCCTACCACTGGGCGGTGCTGGAACCGGAGCGGACCCGGCGGATCTGCTGCGTCTGTGGCACGGCGCGCACCACCGCCCACAACAGGGTGTTCCTGCTCAGCCTGCGCCAGGCTCTCACGGCCGATCCCCACTGGGATGGGAGGCGCTTCCAGGGCGTGCCCGAGCAGGGATTGCGCACCTTCGCCCTGATCTACGCCAGCTGGGCCGCCAGCCAGCCCTTCTATCGCCGCGGCGCCCATCGCCAGCTGGGCTACGCCAGCGTCGAGGCCTACGTGGAGCAGGCCTGGCTGCCGGCCTACCGGCGCCACGACCCCCACGACCTGCTGGCGATGCTCGATGTCTGGCTCGCGAATGATGTGGCGGCCGCCGCCGGGATCACCCCCGTCACCGGCGAGGCCGATCCCGATGCCGACCTGGCCGAGGCCCTGGGACGGATCACCGCACGCACCGCGGTGATCGCCGGCCGCCACGACCTCTACTTCACCCCCGACGACTGCCGGGCCGAGGCCTCCCTGATCCGCGACGCCCACTTCGAGGTCCTGGAGTCCGACCTGGGCCACCGGGCCGGCAACCCCCGCGACGCACCGGCCGAGCAGCGCCAGTTGCGGGCCGCCGTGGATCGGCTCTTCGCCGACTGACGGCTCTGCCGCCTGACGGGCTCCGCTCCCGGTTCCCCATTCCCCCACCCGCTCCGATGACCGATCTGGCCCGCTTCGCCGCCACCCATGGCATCCGCCATTTCCTCTTCTCCTTCTGCGACCTGTTCGGGGTGCAGCGGGCCAAGCTGGTGCCGGCGGCGGCGGCGGCGGAACTGGCCAGCTCCGGGGCCGGCTTCGCCGGTTTCGCCGCCTGGCTCGCCATGACCCCGGCCGATCCGGACGTGCTGGCGATCCCCGATCCCACCAGCCTGATGGTGCTGCCCTGGCAGCCGGACGTGGCCTGGGTGGCCACCGATCTGCAGGTGGAGGGGCAGGTGCTGGAGCAGTCTCCCCGCCGGGTGCTCCAGCGCCAGATCGCCCGGGCGGCATCCATGGGCCTGCAGTTCCGCAGTGGCGTGGAGGCGGAGTTCTTCCTGATGGACCCGGAACGGGACGCCATCGCCGATGGTCTCGATCGGCAGTCGAAGCCCTGCTACGACCAGCTGGCCCTGATGCGCCACTACCCGCTGATCAGCGAACTGCTCGACGGCATGGAGAGCCTCGGCTGGGGGCCTTACCAGGCCGACCACGAGGACGCCAACGGCCAGTTCGAACTCAACTGGACCTTTGCCGAGTCGCTGCTGACCGCCGACCGCCACGCCTTCTTCCGGGTCATGGCGGCGGCCCTGGCGGAACGCCACGGGGTGCGGGTGAGCTTCCAGCCCAAGCCGATCCCCGCCCTCACCGGCAACGGCGCCCACCTGCATGCCTC
>CAZBMT010000326.1:0-1687 GCA_964492645.1 uncultured Cyanobium sp.
TCGGCTGGACAACAAGCCCAACCAGCTCTCCGGTGGCCAGCAGCAGCGGGTGGCCCTGGCCCGCGCGATCATCAACGATCCGGCCATGCTGCTGGCCGACGAGCCCACCGGCGCCCTCGACTCCCACACCACCGAGGAGGTGCTGAGCCTGTTCGGCGATCTCAACGCCCAGGGGATCACCATCCTGCTGGTGACCCATGAAACCGATGTCGGCGCCAGGGCCGACCGTGTGGTGCACTTCCGCGACGGCCGCATCAGCGCCTGAGCCGCCCTCAGCCCGGCGTCGGGCGGGCTGAGCCAGGGGCGTTCAGCTTCTCCCCTGGCAGGGGCAGGGGGGACCGGGGCCGCTCCAGGGTGGCGATCAGCTGACCCATCAGCAAAGCCACCGCGTCCGTGGGGCCGCTGCCATCTGAGCCGGCCAGGCCGGCGAGCAGGCCGCTTCCCGGATCGAGATCGCCGGGGTCGGTGGCCACCCAGCCGCCGTCCTGGGGCAGGCGCAGCTCGAAATGCAGGTGTGGCCCAGTGCTCAGGCCCGTGCTGCCGACCCGGCCGATCACCTCACCCTGGCGCACCATCTCGCCGTCCTTGACGTAGAGCTCGGAGAGGTGGCCGTAGAGGGTGCGGCGGCGGGGCCGGTCGTGCTCCAGCTCCACCGCCAGGCCATAGCCGCCGGCCAGGCCACTGCTGACGACACGCCCGGAGAGGGCGGCCACCACCGGTGTGCCCTCGGGTGCCGCCAGATCCCGGCCGGCGTGCATCAGCCAGCTGCCCAGCACAGGATGCAGGCGATAGCCGAAGCCGCTGGTGGTGACGGCCGAGCCGATCAGGGGGAAGAGCAGCCGCTGGTTGCCATTGCCGATGATCGGGGCGGGGCGGGGGGTGACACGGAACACGTCGGTGAGGCGGAAGCTGCCGCCGGCGCCGGTGAGCAGGGCACTGACGGGCACGGTGATCGGCGGCAGGGGGGAGGCATCGAAGCCGAAGCCGCCGAAACCGGCGCCGGCGCCCCCGGCCACCAGACCCCCCTCGCCCAGTCCATCGCTGAGGCCATCCTTGCGGCCGCGGCCGATGATGATCACCCCGGTGCTGCACTCCTGGGCCGAGAGGGCGCCGGCCCTGCAGGCCCGGCTGCGGGTGGCAGCCTCCTGCGGCGACAGCAGCGAGCCGCGTACCCGCACCCGCTCGGCGGGGGTGACGACCCCCTCCCGCACCAAGGCATCGAGGGAGGCATCGAAACGTCGGGGCGGCTCCGGCCGGCGCTCCGCCGTTCCGGGTCGCAGGCTGGCGGGGGGGGTTTCCCCGGCGACCGGCGGCGGGGGGGCCAGGGGCTGCACCGGCGCCTGGAACTCGGGGCGGGTCACCGGGGCTGCGATGCGCACCGAGGGGCGCTGCACCGGGGTCGGTGCCAGGTCCGGGGCCGGCTGGTCGGTCGGCTCGAGGCCGGGAACGGCCTGGGCGAGAACCAGCGGCATGGCCAGCCAGGAGGCCGTGGCGCCGGCGCCGAGTGCCGTCAGGACGGTGAGGGGCTGGACAGCCATGTCAGAGGGAGGCGCCGTGGGACGGGCAGGGAAACGGCCTGGCGCCGTAATTGGCGAACGCCAGTGTACGGGGGTTGCTCATCCGACGCCGAAACCGCGGTGCAGCACCCGCTCGGCGCTGCCGGCCACCAGGCGCAGCCCGCCGTCGG
>CAZBMT010000326.1:1787-3374 GCA_964492645.1 uncultured Cyanobium sp.
CCGCGGTGCAGCACCCGCTCGGCGCTGCCGGCCACCAGGCGCAGCCCGCCGTCGGCCGCCAGCCCGGCGGGCCTCCAGTCGACGCCGTCGTGGTGGATCGGGCCATCGGGCAGCTGCAGGCGCCGCTCCGCCTGCCGGCACACCTCCCGAGGCCGGCTGGCCCAGGCCATGGCCCACTCCAGGGCCGCCAGCACCTCCCCGCACCAGAGCCGGGGATCGGCGCGGCCAGCTCCCAGCAGCTCCGCCAGGGCCACAGCACCCTCTGGCACCCGATTGGCAGCATTGAGCCCCACCCCCATCCGGGCCCAGCGGCAGGTGCCCCCCCGCAGCCGCAGACGGGGCAGCAGGCCCGCCAGCTTGCGCGGCGGGGCCCCATCCGCCCCCCCCAGCAGCAGATCGTTGGGCCACTTCAGCCGCACCGCCAGCCCCCGGGCCTCCAGCCGCAGGCAGAGCCCCACCGCCACCGCCAGACCGGGGGCCGCGGCCGTCGCCGCCGCCGCCGGCCAGGGCAGGGCCGCACTCAGCCAGACCCCTCCGGCAGGCGAGCACCAGGGACGGCCCTGCTGGCCGCGGCCGAAGCGCTGCCGATGGGCGATCACGGCCCGTGGGACCGTCAGCGGCGCGTCGCCGGCCAGCCGCGGATCCAGCGCCAGCCAGCGATCCAGTTCCGTCTCGGTGCTGGCGCACACCGGCAGGCCCCGCAACTGCCAGGGGAGCGGTTCCAGGGGGGTGTCCTCGGCCCGGGGCGGGCTTCGCCGCCGCCGCAGGGCCCCGATCGCGCCGATCAAAGCCGCCGCAGCCAGTCACCGATGCGGGCCGCACCGGCTTCCAGCTCAGCGGCCGGGTGCACCAGGGCCAGCCGCTGCCAGCCCTCGCCGCCGGGGCCGAAGCCGTTGCCGGGGGTGAGGCAGACGCCGGTGCCCTCAAGCAGGGCGGCGCAGAAGCGTTCCGAATCCAGTCCTCGCTCCCGCGCCACCTCGGGGATCTGCAACCACAGGTAGAGGGCCATCGACGGCAGCCGCACCGGCCAGCCCTGGGCCTCGATGGCGGCGGCCATGCGGTCGCGGCGCTCGCGGTAGACGCCGCGCAGCTGCTCGGGCCAGTGGGGGGCCTGCTCCAGGGCGGCGATCGCCCCGGCCTGCAGGGCCAGGGACTGGTTGAAATCCACCACCCCCTTGAGCTGGCGCAGGGCGGTGATCAGCTCCTCGGCGCCGATCGCGAACGCGAGCCGGTAGCCGCCGAGGCACCAGCTCTTGGAGAAGGAGAAGAACTCGATGCCGCAGCGGCGCCAGTCGGGATGGCGCAGCAGGGCCGGGGCGTCCCCCTCCAGGGCCAGAGCCCCGTAGGGATTGTCGTGGGCCAGCACCACGTCGTGGCGCAGGGCCCGCTCCACCGCCCCATCCAGCCAGGCCTGGCTGCCGGTGGTGGCCGTGGGGTTGTGGGGGAAGCCCAGCACCATCAGCTTCAGGGACTGCCACTGGCTGGGGGTCAGCCGGTCGAAATCGGGCCGCCAGCCGGCGTCCGCGTCGAGGGGCAGCAGCACCGGTTCGGCGCTGGCCATGTGCAGACCCCCCATGTGGGACGTGA
>CAZBMT010000327.1:0-3366 GCA_964492645.1 uncultured Cyanobium sp.
CAGGCGCAGATCGTCGCGGCGGCGGGTGAGCACGATGCGCTGGTGGCGGCTCTGGAGGCGGCTCACCACCGGATCCTCGTAGAGGCCGTCCTCGATCCGGTCGCCGAGGGGGACCAGCCCCAGGCCGGCCAGGGCGACCACGGGAACGGCGAGCGCGATCGAGCGACGCCAGAGCCGCCCCACCGGGAACACCGCGGCGATCACCACGCAGCTGGCCAGGGGCATCAGGGCCAGCCAGCCGGCGGTGGGCAGCAGGCCCAGCCATGGAAGCAGCACCAGGGGAAACAGCAGGGCCCCCACCAGGGCGCCCAGGTAATCGAGGGCCAGCACCCGGGCCAGGGCGACGCGCAGCTGCTGGCCGCACTCCAGCAGCCGGGTCAGCAGCGGCACCTCCATGCCACCGAGCGCCCCCACCAGCACGGTGAACACCACCAGGCCCAGCCACACCGGTCCCCCCAGCCGGAACAGGGCGAACAGGCCCAGGGGCGCCAGCAGGCACAGGGGCGCCAGGGCCAGCTCCACCCCCAGAAACCACTGCAGCAGGGCCAGGCCGGGATCGGGCCCGGTGGCGAGGAACTGGCTCAGCCAGGCCCCCAGACCCATGGCGGCCAGAAAGGTGCCCACCACGACGCCGGTGGCCAGGGCATGATCGCCCAGCAGATAGCTGGCCTGGGTGACCAGCATCAGCTCCAGCACCAGGCTGACGCTGGAGGAGAGGGCCGCCGCCGCCAGCAGCACCCGCACCTGCAGGGGGCTCAGGGCCGGCAGGTTCCGGGCCGTCACTTGGCCGCGCCCGGTCCGCGCCCCTGGAAGCCCGACCAGTCCTGGCGGCGGGGTGTCGCCGTCACCCAGCGGCCGGAGCGGTAGCTGCCGCCGAACCGGACGCCGCTGGAGGCGGCGGGGGTGCCCTCCTGGCCGAGGCGCCAGAGGCCGGGACGGGTGATGGCCGTCAGCGTGCCGGCGGCGACCACCGTCACGGCCAGCGCCATCACCACCGCGCGCTCGTCGACCATCTCAGCGGCCCTCCTTCGCCCCGTCCAGGGCCAGCACCGGGACCGGGCGGGCCGTCCTCAGCCCGTCTTCCACGGTGAGCCGCAACCATTCGATCTCCCAGAGGTCCCCGTCGGCGCGGAAGGTCTCGGGCAGCTCCACGCGGAAGCGATGGCTGCCCGGCTCCGGCAGACGCAGATGGAGCACGTGGCGGGCCGAGAGCCAGTGGTCGCCATCGCTGGAGCGGTGGGCCACCGCCACCATCTGGCGGTGCCGGAGGAGGGGGCGCCCGAGGGCATCGCAGACCCGCAGCTCCAGGGCGGCGGAGGCCGGGGGCTGGCCGAGGGGGGGATCGTCATGGGGCAGCTCCCAACGCGCCACCACCCCCACCCGCACCAGGCCGGGGCCACCGGCCCCGCAGCGGATCGCGGCGATGCCATCCTCGCTGCGCCGGACCCAGCGGCCCCGGGCGACGCCGTAGCAGGCCATCAGCAGCACCAGCACCGTCGCCTGCGTCACCACGGCGGTGAACAGGAGCAGGGGGGCATCGACGCTGTGGTTGCGGACGCTGCCGCGCACCACGACCGGATTCGGCAGGGGGCGGCCCGCCTCATCGAGCAGATCCTGCACCTGCAACGCCAGCTGGAAGCGTCCGCTGCGGCCCGGGCGCAGGGCCAGCGCGAGGCCCGCGTCGCCCTCCTCCCAGGTGCCGCTCTCCCCCTCCTCCGCCCAGGTGCCGCTGGCCCGCCAGCCGTCCTTGGTGAGGCTCAGCGCGGTGTTGCCGCTGCCATCGAGGAGGGCCACATCGAGCTCGACGCTGCTGTTGGGGGGGATCTCGGCCGTCAATGTGAGCCGGGGGCTGCCCAGCCAGCCATCCCGCAGCTCGAAGGGGGCGCTGAGCACCCGCTGCCCCTCCGGTACCACCAACACCAGCCGCCGGGGCCACTCCAGCGCCGAAACCGCCAGCACCAGCAGGGGCAGCAGCGGCAGCAGCAGGCTGGCCAGCGGCCAGAGCAGCAGCGCCGGATCCCGCCGTCCGCCCGGGAAAGCCGGCCCCATCAGCGGGCGGCCTCCTGGGGGTCCCTACGGTGGGGCCGGCTTCGAGACGCGGGGATGGTCAAACCACTGCTCCAGATGCTGCTGATGGTCGGCTGGACCTTTCTGGGCATCATCCTCATCTATGTCGGGCTGCTGCTCTTCGATCGCCTCTCGCCGATCGACTACCGGGCCGAGATCCGCCGGGGCAACATCGCCGCCGGGGTGGTGCTGGGGGCCGTGATCCTGGCCATCGCCGCCGTGGTGGTGGCGGTGCTCTCCACCTGATCCGTCCCTGCCCCGGCAACCCTTGACCCCTTCCCCCGCGGCGGCGCTGCGGCCGATCGAGGCCTGGTTCACCAGCCGCGGCTGGCGGCCGATGAGCTTCCAGCGGCAGTGCTGGCACGCCTACCTCGAGGGGGCCAGCGGCCTGATCCAGGTGCCCACCGGCTCGGGGAAGACGTACGCCGCCGTGATGGGGCCGATCGCGGCCATGCTCAGCGAGAACGGCGGTGCCGGGCCCGGGGGCGGGCTCCGCCTGCTGGTGCTGACCCCCCTGCGGGCCCTGAGCCGGGATCTGCTGCTGGCGATCCGGGAGCCGATCGAGGCCATGGGCTGGCCGCTGCGGGTGGGACTGCGCAACGGCGACACCAGCAGCCATGAGCGGGGCAGGCAGCTCAAAGCCCCGCCCCAGATCCTGATCACCACCCCCGAATCCCTCTCCCTGCTGCTGGCCGGGCCCCGGGCCGAGGCCCTGTTCACCGAGCTGGAGGCGGTGGTGATCGACGAGTGGCACGAGCTGATGGGCAGCAAGCGCGGCTCCCAGACCGAGCTCTGCCTGAGCTGGCTGCGGGCCCTGCGGCCCGCCCTGCGCACCTGGGCGATCAGCGCCACCATCGGCAACCTGGAGGAGGCGGCCCGGGCCGCGGTGGGGATGGACGGCGAGCCGCGGATCATCACCGCCCGGATCCGGCGGGACACGCAGATCCGCAGCCTGCTGCCGGACACGATCGACGGCTTCCCCTGGGCCGGCCACCTGGGGCTGCGCATGTACGAGGAGCTGGTGGCCGCCCTCGAACCGGCCGTCTCCACCCTGCTGTTCACCAACACCCGCAACCAGGCCGAGCGCTGGCACCAGTGCCTGCGCTTCGCCTGCCCGGAGATGGAGGGGGCCCTGGCCCTGCACCACAGCGCCATTGATCGGGCCCAGCGCGAGGCGATCGAAGCGGGGGTGAAGGCCGCCGAGATCCGCTGGGTGGTGTGCACCAGCTCCCTGGATCTGGGGGTCGACTTCCAGCCGGTGGAGCGGGTGGTGCAGATCGGCAGCGCCAAGAACCTGGC
>CAZBMT010000328.1:0-1795 GCA_964492645.1 uncultured Cyanobium sp.
GTAGAGGGCCGCCGTGGTGAGGGTGTCCTCCGCCAGGCGCTTCGGATCGTGGGGGACCGTGATCGCGTGCAGGTCGACGACGCAGAAGAAGGTCTCGTGGCTGTCCTGCAGGTCCACCCAGTTGCGGATCGCCCCCAGCCAGTTGCCCAGGTGAAGGGCCCCGGTGGGCTGCACTCCGGAGAGCACCCGGGGCCGCGCCGTCCTGGCGCCGGTGTCGCTCACGCTTCCGGAGTGGCGTCGCCCTCGGTTTCGGCGGGGGCCATCGCGCCCTCGGCCGCCTCAGGGGCCGCCACGGCATCGGTGGCTTCGACTTCAGCTTCGGCCTCCGGAGCTTCCGCCGGGGCCTCGGCTTCAATGACGGCAACCGGAGCCGCGGGCCGGCTGGGTCGGGCGAAGGGGTCGATCCGGGCACCGCCGTGGCCGCCACGGCCCACCTGGCGGGGCTGGCCATCGCCACCGCCCCGGCGGGGCTCGCCCCCCCGCGGTGCGGGGGCGCGGGAGCCCGCCTGGGCCCGGTGCTCGGCCACCAGGGCCTCAAGTTGCCCCTTCTCCAGCTGGTGGGCCAGGGTGCGCAGGGCAAAACCCAGCACCGCGACGGTGGAGCGCAGGCCGAACGCTTCCTGCACGGCGCGGGCGGCCTGCATCTCGTTGTCGCTGAGTCGGATGCGGAAGCCGCCCTGCTCCCGGTTCGGCCCTGAACGGCCAGCCCGCTCGGGGGCATCCCCGCGGCCGGAGCCCACGGGAAGAGGGGTGTTGGTGTCGTCCGCCATGGCCGCAGCCCGCAATCAGGGGCAAGTGTCGCGCATCGACGGCCGGCCGGCGGCGACGTCAGGACCCAGCCACAGCAGCCGGTGCCTGCCCCGCTGGCCGCTGCCATCGCGCCGTGCCAGCACCAGCAGCGGAACGGGTCGGGGGCCACCGGCGGAGAAGCGCAGCCGGTACTGCTGCAGCAGGTCCAGGTAGGTCTGGAGCGTCCAGCCCTGGGTGCCCCGCTCCTGGGCGGCCCAGAACTTCCGCAGCGCCTCCCGGCAGGCCTCTGCCCCGAAGTCCTCCCAGCAGAGCCGCTCGGCCTCCCAGGCCGGATGACCGGCGGCCACCAGCTCCCGGTAACGCCGCAGCTCGGGAGCCTCCAGGCTGCAGTCCGGCGGCAGTCGGCTGGCGAGGTGTTCCACCGGGACCCGGCTCAGGCGCAGCCAGCAACGCTCCAGGAGCAGCACCGGCAGGCCGCCGTGCCAGTGGTCGCTGCCCGCCAGCTCCTCCAGGGCTCGCCGCAGCTCCATGAGGTGGAGCTCCAGCAGGAACAGGTCGTCAAGCGTCGCAGCCTTGCCGTGACGGGCATCGGAAGACGGCACGGAGGGGAACCGGACGGCAGGCTGAATCATGCTGCGTCCGACCAGGTTCTGCAGGGACGGCGTCTGAAGGTGGTGGACGCGGGGGTGTGAGCCCCGTCACTTCTGAGCTAGAGAGGCATCGCCGCCGGTACCCACCCGTGACGCCCCCGGACCCTCTGCGCCCCGCCGCCCTGGCCTCCCTGCTATCCGACGGCTGGGGCAGGCAGGCCCTGCTGCTCGCCGGGGGGGTGATCGGGGGAGAGCTGTTGCTGCGGGCCCTGCCCGGGGATGGACTGGGCCTTGTGGGGATCGCCGGGTTGGCGGCGGGCTGGTGGTGGCTGGGCCGACGGCCCGCCCGCCTGGCGCCGCCCCGGTTGCCCGCCAGCTTCGACGCCTGGGTGAGGCGCTGTGAGGAGCTGCTGGTCCAGTTCGAGCAGCTGGAAGGGGAGACGGCAGAAGGGGAG
>CAZBMT010000328.1:1895-3365 GCA_964492645.1 uncultured Cyanobium sp.
CAGCGCCGCGCCGGTCTCGCCGTCCTGCGGAAGGAGGGGGCCCGGCCCGGTCTCCAGCTCGCCCTGGTGGGAACCGTCGCCCCCGACGCCTCGTGGGCCCCCCAGCTGCAGCAGGCCCTGCGCGGCCGGCTGGCCCTGAGCCTGCGCTGGGGTGAGGCCCTGCCGGCAGTGAGCCGGGAGCGGCAATGGCCCGAGGGCTTCGCCGCCGCCGACCTGGTGCTGTTCCACCTGGTGACCCCCCTGCGGGCCGCCGATCTGCGCTGGCTGGAGGCGGTGCCCTCTGGCCAGCCCCTCTGGCTGCTGGTGCGACCGGAGGCCCCCCGCGATCCCGCCGACCTGGCGGCGGAACTGGCGTCCCAGTGGCCCGGCGCCGCCGCCAACCGGCTGCTGCCGTGGGACGGCCGCCCCGAAACCCTGACCGCCAGCCTGCAGCCCCTGGCCCGCTGGCTGGTGGCGGAGGGGGCGCCCCTGCGCCGGGCCACGCCCCTGCGGCGCATCGAGGCCCTGCACCGAGGCTGGCAGGCCGACCTGGAACGGCTGCGGCGTCAGAGGCTGGTGCAGCTGCAGCAGCGAACGCAGTGGCTCGTGGCGGCCGGGGTGTTCGCCGCGCCGCTGCCCTCCCTCGACCTGCTGGTGCTGGCGACGGCCAACGGCCTGATGCTGCAGGAGATGGCCCGTCTGTGGGGCTGCCCCTGGAGCGCCGACCAGCTCAAGGCCGCCGCCGTGGAGCTGGGCAAGGCCTCCCTGCTGCTGGGGGTGGTGGAGTGGAGCAGCCAGGCCCTGGCCGCCGCCGTGCGCCTCCACGGCGCCACCTGGCTGGTGGGGGGGGCGTTCCAGGCCCTGAGCGCTGCCTACCTGACCCGGGTGGTGAGCCATGCCATGGCCGATGTGCTGGCCCTCTCGGCCGGCGTCGAGGCGCCGGACCTCGAGCGGATCAAGCGGGAGGCCCCCCTGCTGGTGGCGAGGGCGGCCGAGGCGGAGAAGCTCGACTGGTCAGGCTTTCTGCAGCAGGGTCGGAGCTGGATCAGCCAGCAGCTGGCCACAACCCCCCAGCCGTCCCTGGCCGCGCCTTCCCTGCCGCCGGCGATGTGACGCTGCTTTCATGAAGTCTCTTCATGAACATTCATTGCGCAGCGACCTGATTGCCTGAAGGATCGTTGCGGTCCGGCTCCGGTTCCCGAGGAGTTACTTAATGTGAAAGGACCTCCTTTGTGGAGGTATCACTGCGTCTTCCTATCGTCTTACTTCCATGACCACTGCCATTCGCAGCGGCCGCTCGGAAAGCTGGGAAAGCTTCTGCGCCTGGGTCACCTCCACCAACAACCGCATCTACGTCGGTTGGTTCGGTGTGCTGATGATCCCTTGCCTGCTGGCCGCCACCATCTGCTACGTCGTCGCCTTCATCGCGGCCCCCGCCGTCGACATCGACGGCATCCGTGAGCCGGTCGCCGGCTCCCTGATGTACGGCAA
>CAZBMT010000329.1:0-3355 GCA_964492645.1 uncultured Cyanobium sp.
AGCATCAGCTCCAGGCATTCGAGGGCCGGCTGGGCGATCGCCCGGCCGGCCCGGCGCAGCATGCGGCGGAGCACCCCCTCATCGACCACCGTGCTCTCGAGCACCTCGGCCTCGAGGGTGGGAGCCGATCCGGCGCCCGGCTGGTCGCCGGAAGAGGGGGCGCTGAAGCTGGCATCGATCGGGGCCATGGCTCTCATCGGAGCGGCGGAGACGTCATCATCCCCGGGGCGGCTCGGGATCGAAAAGGCCGGTTTCAGGCCCGCTCCGGACGGTGATCCCTCCCTAGCAGGCTTCCCCCAGACCGCTCTGATGCCGGTCTTGCGGAGCTTGCGCAGGGCCCGCTGCACCACCTGGCGGCAGTACTCGCGGCTGCATTCGAGCTGGCGGGCCACCTCGGCCAGGGTGCGCCACTCGTGGCTGCCGTCGAGCCCGAAGCGCAGCATCACCACCGTGCGTTCCTTGGGGGTGAGGTTGGACTTCTCCAGCAGCGTCCAGACCGAGGCGGTGCGCTCGGCCTGCTCGGCCCGCTCCATCGGCGCCGGCTCGTTGCTGGGCAGCACGTCGACCAGCTCGGAGGGATCGGCCTTGGAGCGCACGGCCCCCTGCAGGCTCACGGTGACACTGCGCAGCTCGCAGCCCAGCAGATCCTCCACCTCGGCCACGGGCAGCCCCATGGCGGTGGCCAGCTCGGCGGCGCTGGGGGAGGAGCCGTGGGACTGGAGGTGGCGCGCCTTGGCGGCCCGCAGCCGGGTGAGCTTCTCGTTGACGTTGACCGGAATACGGATCGTGCGGCTCTGGGTGGAGAGGGCACGGTTGAGGCCCTGGCGGATCCACCAGTAGGCATAAGTGCTGAATCGGTGACCACGGGTGGGGTCGAACTTCTCGACCGCGCGCGTCAGACCGATCGTTCCTTCCTGGATCAGGTCAAGGAGATCCAGGCCCTTTCCCTGATAACGCTTGGCGAGGTTGACGACGAGCCGCAGATTGGCTGTCACCATTTGCTGTTTTGCGCGCTCCCCGTTGCGCAGCGTGCGCTTCTCGAAATCATCGAAATCGCAGGCAGGGCCGCTGCCACCGGCCTGGGCGCAACGTTCGTTGAGGCTCACCATCGCCTGCACTTTTCGCCCAAGCGTCAGCTCCTGCTCGGGGGTGAGCAGCTGATGGCGGCCGATCTCGCCGAGAAAGGCACTGAGGGAACTCGCCATGGACTATCGGAATCGCTTAGTTGAACCTAGGGTTGTTTCCGGATGTTCCTGAAACGAACAGAAAGCCTTCAACGTTCCGTTGCAGCTTCCACATACGGCCCGCGCGAGGGCCGGCTGTTTCCATAATTTCTGCTGATTTGGTCCATGCAGGAGCGCCCGGTTCCCGGCGGCGGGAATCCAGCCGCTACCGTCCGGGACGATCACCTGACACCAGCCGATGGCCGGGCTTCTCTCCATCCCCTCCGAGGTGCTCTCCAGCGCCGGAGTGGCCTACGTCCACTACCTGAGCTTCATGGTCTGCTTCGGGGCCCTGGTGCTGGAGCGGCGCCTGATCCGGCCCGACCCCGACCGCAAGGACGCGATCCTGATGGTGATCACGGACGTGACCTACGGCCTGGCCGCCCTGGGGGTGCTGCTGAGCGGCATCCTGCGGGTGCTCTACTTCGGCCAGGGCTCCAGCTTCTACACCGAGAACCCCCTGTTCTGGTGGAAGGTGGGCACCTACCTGGCGGTGGGCGCCCTCTCCCTGTATCCCACCATCACCTACATCCTCTGGGCCATCCCCCTGCGCAAGGGGCAGCTGCCGCAGGTGAGCGAAGCGCTGGCCAACCGCCTGCGCTGGGTCCTCAACATCGAGCTGGCCGGCTTCGCCGCCATTCCCCTGATGGCCGCCCTGATGGCCCGCGGCGTCGGACTGGCGGGCTGATGGCGTGGCGCCGGCCGCTGCGGCGGGGGCTGGGGCTGGCCGGAGCGGTGGCTGCCCTGCTGCTGCCGGAGTTGGCGCTGCCGATGCTTGCGGCCCCTGCGCCGGCCACGCCCCCCACCTGCAGCCCCAGCCGCTCCAGCCAGCCGATGGTGACGCCGCCTTCCGGCGAGCCGCCCGCGGCCCCTGCCGCCGCCGCAAGCGGCGCCGATTACCGCCAGTGGCTGCGGCCGACGCCCTTCGGCTGGGCGCGGCTCGACCACTGGTGCGTCTGGGTGGAACCGGCGGCCGGCGAAGGGCCGGCCCAGCTGTGGGACGAGCGCTGGCTCGGTGCGGTGGAGCGGGCCCTGGCGACCTGGGGACAGGAGCTGGCGATCACCCGGGTGGCGGAACCGGCGGCGGCCCAGGTGCGGATCCTGCGGCGCCGGCCGCCCCTGCAACGGGACTCCTCCGGCCGCACCCGGGCCAGCCACGGCCGGGCCGAGTTGGCGGTGGTGGCGGTGGAACGGGAGCGGGGCTGGATCCTGGAGCCCCAGGTGCGGGTGCTGATCAGCCCGGGCCAGCGACCGGAGGCCACCGAGGCCACGGCGCTGCACGAGCTGGGCCATGCCTTCGGCCTGTGGGGCCACAGCGACGATCCGGCCGATGCGATGGCGGCGGTGCCGGGGCCCCGGCCGGTGCTGGCGCTGAGCCCAAGGGATCGGGCCACGCTGCAGTGGCTCCAGGGCCAGCCCACCGCCTTCGGCCGGCCCTGGCCGGTGGTGCCGGCTCAGGAGGCCGGGGCGTCCTCGGGGGGCGTGGGCCGCTGAGAAGGGTGGCTGTGGTGGTAGGGCACGAAGCCGACCCCGTAGATCTGCTCGAGCCGGGAGGGGCTGAGGGCGTGGTCGGGGGTGCCGTGGCAGCGCAGGCTGCGGTTGAGGCAGAGCACGGCGTCGCAGGTGCGTCGCACCATCTCCAGGTCGTGGGAGACCTGCAGGATCGTCCAGCCCTCGCTGCGGCGGAGTTGATAGAGGAGGGAGTGGAACTGCTCGGCGGCACGGGCATCGAGGCCAGCCTGGGCCTCGTCGAGCACCAGCAGGCGGCGGGGACGCACCACGCAGGAGGCCAGCAGCACCCTCTTGAGCTGGCCGCCGGAGAGCTCCGAGAGCAGCCGGTCGGCCAGGTCGGCGCAGAGGGTCTTGCGCAGGGCCTCGCGCACGGCCCTGCGGCGGGCCTCGCGGCCCAGCCAGGGCAGGGCCAGGCCCGGCGGATCCCAGCCGAGGCCGACGAACTCGGCCACGGTGAGCGGGAAGCGGCCGCGGGGGATGAGGGTCTGGGGCAGGTAGGCGAGGCGGGCCCGCAGTTCGCGGGGCAGCTGGCCGCGGCTGCCGAGGCTGCAGCCCAGGAAGCGCACCACCCCGGCCTGGCGGGGCAGGATGCCGAGGATGGCCTGCACCAGGGTGCTCTT
>CAZBMT010000330.1:0-3348 GCA_964492645.1 uncultured Cyanobium sp.
CACGATCGAGCTGCGGGAGCGCAGCGGCGCCACCAGCAGCCGGTTGAGGAAGCCGAACTCCCGGTCGAACATCACCGGCAGCCCGGCATTGAGGGCGGCGCTGAAGGCCGTGAACACGATCACCCCGGCCCCCAGGAAGCGGCCGTAGCTGATCCCCCCGGGGAGCAGACCCTCCGGGGCGTTGGCGAACAGGGCCCCGAACAGCACCAGCCAGATCAGGGGCTGGAGCACCCCCGCCACCAGGGTGGAGGGGCGCCGGGCCAGCTGGACGAACAGGCGGCGGGTGAGGGCGAGGGTCTCCTGGGTGATCTCGGCCAGGGCCGACGGTTCACCGCTGGCGGCGGGAAGGGGGGTGAGGGAGGGGCTGGCGCTGGTCATGGGGATTCGGGGGTGCGGGTCATCGCATCGACTGCTTGCGTTCCTCCTTGAGGTCGCGGCGACCGGCCACGGCGAGTTCCGCATCGCTCAGGGTGCGGCCGGTGGCCTGAAGGTAGACGTCATCCAGGCTGGGGCGGCTCTGGGCCAGGGCGAACACCGGCAGCTGGGCCTCGGCCAGCTGCTGCCGCAGGGTCTCCACCACACCGCTGTCCTCCACCACCAGGTTGAGGGAATAGCCCTGGGCCCGGTTGACCACCACCTGGCGGACGCCGCGGCAGGCCTGGAGCAGGTCGCGCACGCGGCTCGCCTCCTGTTCGTCGCTGAACTCCCGCACCCGCAGCGTCACCCGGTCGCCGCCGAGGGCGCCCTTGAGGGAGGCGGGGGTGCCTTCGGCGATCACCCGGCCGCCGTCGATGATGGCCAGGCGGTCGGCCAGGGCATCCACCTCCTCGAGGTAGTGGCTGCTGAGCAGCACCGTGGTGCCCTGGTCCCGCAGCTGGCGCAGCACCTGCCAGATGGTGGCGCGGCTCTCGATGTCGAGGCCCACCGTGGGTTCATCGAGCACCAGCACCCTGGGGCGGTGCAGCAGGCCGGCGGCCAGATCGAGGCGGCGGCGCATGCCACCGGAATAGCCGCCACAGCGGCGGTCGATCCAGTCGCCCATGGCGAGCAGCTCGATCAGTTCGGCGGTGCGCTCCTGGCGGTCGGCGGCCCCCATGTGGTGCAGGGCGGCCTGGAGATGCAGCAGCTCCCGGCCGGTGAGGATCTTGTCGATCGCCACCTCCTGCGCCACGTAGCCAAGCAGGCGCCGGACGGCCCGTGGCTCGGCCAGGGCGTCCACCCCCGCCACCCGGACCTGGCCGGCATCGGGGGCCAGAAGGGTGCAGAGGATGCGGAGGGCCGTTGTCTTGCCGGCGCCGTTGGGGCCGAGCAGGCCGTAGAGGGAACCAGTCGGGACGGTGAGGGAGAGGTCATCGAGGGCCTGGACGGTCGCGACCTTGCGACCACCGAAACGCTTGCTGAGGTGCTCGAGCTCGATCAAGCCGGGATCAATCGCAAAGGGCTGGAAGCCCGGTCAATCTAGGCAGCCGCAGCCGGAGCCAGATGCAGGGCGGCGGCCAGCAGGGCGGGCGGGGCAGCGGAGGCAGCCAGGGGGGTGCGCGCCAGCACCAGCAGCAGGCAGATGCCGAAGAGGTAGAAGATCGACCAGCGGAACAGGCTGCGGGCCCGGCGGGCATCGCCCGGGTCCTCCGCAAGGCTCCCGCTGAGCTGAACCAGCCGGGCATTGAAGGGCAGCACCAGCAGCCCATACAGCCAGCCGCCGCTGGGGAGCGCGAGCACCCCGGCGAGGCTCATCGCAACGGTGGCCCAGCTATAGCGGCCGATCGCCCGGGCCGTGACCGTCAGCCCCTTCACCACCGGCAGCATCGGAATGCCGACGGAGCGGTAGTCCTCGTGCAGGAGCAGGGCCAGGGCCCAGAAATGGGCCGGCGTCCAGACCATCACCAGGCTGAACAGCCACCAACTGCTCCAGCCCAGATGGCCGGTGGCGGCGGCCGCGCCCACCAGGGGCGGTATCGCCCCGGCCATGCCACCGATGACGATGTTCTGGGTGGTGCGGGGCTTGAGCAGGGCCGTGTAGAGCAGCACGTAGCTGCACAGCCCCAGCAGGGCCAGCGACGCGGCCAGGGCGTTGACCCCCAGGACGAGCACCAGCACCGAGGCGACGGTGAGGGCCACGGCGAGGCCGAAGGCCTGGCGCTGGGCCAGGCGGCCCGAGGGCAGGGCACGGCGGCTGGTGCGCTGCATGCGCCCGTCCAGTTCCTGCTCCCAGAGGCAGTTGAGGACGCCGGCGGCGGCCGAGGCCATCGAACCGCCCACCAGGGTGCAGAGCAGGCGCACCGGATCGAGCGGCCAGGCGGCGGTGAGGGCCATGCCGCCCACCGTGGTGGCGAGCAGCAGGGGGATCAGCCGCGGCTTGGCCACCTCCAGCCAGGCCGGGAGCTTCACCGACGGCCGGATCGCCGCCGGCGAGGACGGTGCGGCGATGGCCGCCACGGCGCTGACACTAACCATGGGCCACCTCGGGACGGACAGAAACGGACGGGGAAGGGAACGCGAGTCCCCAGAGCCCACCGAGCACCCCCACCAGAAGGGCGGCGGTGAGCTGGTGGGCGATGGTGACGGCGGGGACGGCCAGCTGGAGCCGCAGGGTGAGCACCCCGAGCACCACCTGGACCAGCACCAGGGCCGCGGCGGCGACGGCCAGGCTCCGGGATCGGCCGTTGACGGCGGGGAGGGCCAGGGAGGCGGCGGCAAGGAGCAGCACAGCAAGCGACGCCGGGTAGGCCCCCTGCCGGTGCAGCAGCAGCCACCGGCAGCCTTCCCCGGCCTGCAGACAGAGCGGGGCTGCCCAGCGGCTGGCCATGGCCGCGCCCAGCAGGCACTGGCCGCCGACGAGCAGGGCGACCAGAACAGGGAGGGGGGACCACCAGCGCGGCAGGTGGCCGGCCAGGGGGGCTGCGGCGTCGACCGGATGGAGCTCCAGCCCCTGGTGCATGGCGCTCAGCAGGAGCACCAGGCTGAGGGCCGCCGCCAGGTGCAGGGTGACGGTGGGGGCGGCCAGCTGGCTGAGCACGGTGAGGGCACCGAGGCCCCCCTGCACGGCCACCAGAGCCAGGGCCAGGCCGGTGGTCCAGGGGAGCCAGCCAGGGAAGCGGGCGCGAAAACGCAGGCTGAGGGCGAACAGGAGCAGCAGGGCCACCCCCACCAGGAACGCGTCGAGGCGATGGAACCATTCCAGGAACACCTGCAGGTTCCACTGGCGACCCGGCCAGAGCACGCCGTAGCAGAGGGGCCAGTCGGGACAGGCCAGACCGGCCTGCATCACCCGGGTGGCGCCGCCGATGGCCACCAGGGCCACCAGGGCGACGACGAGGTGGGCGGTGAGCAGGGGCACCAGGCGCACGG
>CAZBMT010000331.1:0-3342 GCA_964492645.1 uncultured Cyanobium sp.
ACCCTCCAGCTGCAGCACCCGCTCCATCTCCGCCGCGTCGTGCACCTCCACCAGCACCGCCAGCCCCAGGCCCCTGGCCACCTTGAGCAGATAGGCCAGATCCTGGTCGGTGAGGATCGCCGCGATCAGCAGGGCCGCATCGGCGCCGGCGGCCCGGGCCTGGAACAGCTGGTAGGGGGTGAGGATGAAGTCCTTGCAGAGCAGGGGAAGTTCCACCGCCTCCCGCACCGCCACCAGCACCTCGAAGCCCCCCTGGAAGAAGCGCTTGTCGGTGAGCACCGACAGGCAGCTGGCGCCGCCGTCCCGGTAGCCCCGGGCGATGGCGACGGGGTCGAAGTCCTCCCGGATCACCCCCTTGCTGGGGCTGGCCTTCTTGACTTCGGCGATCACCGCCGGTTTGCGGCAGCTGGCCCGCAGGGCCGCCGCGAAGTCCCGGGTGGGGGGCAGGTCGGCCACCTGCTGCTTGAGGGACTCCAGGCTCACCCGTTCCCGGGCGGCGGTCACTTCCCTGTCCTTCTCCCAGACGATCTCCTCGAGGATGTGGCGGGGGCTCTCCTCGGGGTGGGGGGTGGCGAATTCCAGGTGGGCCACCCGGACCGAGGGATTGGGGGGCCGGCGACGGATCTCCATCTCAGGCACCCACCGCCGTGGCCAGGCTGGCGGCGGCCTGCTTGTAGGCCACTTCCACCACCTCGCTCAGGGTGGGGTGGGTGTGCACCTCGCTGGCCAGCTGCCGCACCCCCTGGCGCCGGGCCACCGCGTTGGCGATCTCCTGGATCAGGTCGGCCGCATGCAAGCCATAGATGTGGGCCCCCAGCACCTCGCCGGTGTCCTTGCGGAACAGCAGCTTCAGGAGGCCGTCGCTCTCCAGTTCGGCCAGGGCCTTGGAGTTGGCCTTGAAGTAGCTGCGCACGGCTCCCAGCTCGAAGCCCTCGGCGGCGGCCAGCTCCCTGGCGTCGGCTTCCGAAAGCCCCACCGAGCTGATCTCCGGATGGGTGAAGGTGGCCGCGGGGATCGAGCGGTAGTCGATGTGGCGGGCGTGGCCGAGGATGTTCTCGATCGCCACCGTGCCCTGGGCGGCGGCGGTGTGGGCCAGCATCATCTTGCCGGTCACGTCACCGACGGCCCACAGGTGGGGCACCGGCGCTCCGTTGGCCAGCACCCGCAGGCCGTCGTCCACGGGGATGAAGCCCCGGTTGGTCTCCACCCCCACGCTGGCCAGGTTGAGATCCTTGCTCACCGGCACCCGGCCGGTGGCCACCAGCACCGCATCCACCTCCAGGGTTTCCACCGGCTCGCGGGTGGCCATGTCCACCAGTTCGATTGTCACCGGGCAGCCGGGGGTGATCCTGCTGGCCAGCACGCCGGAGCGGGCGTCGATGTCGCGGCCGTCGATCAGGTGGCGTGCGGCGATCTTGGCGATGTCCGGATCGAAGGTGGGCATCACCCGGTCGAGCGCCTCGATCATCGTCACCTCACAGCCCAGGGCCGTGTAGACGTCGGCGAACTCCAGGCCGATGTAGCCGCTGCCGATGATCGTGATCCAGCGGGGCAGCCACTCCAGGTTGATGGCCTCGTCGCTGGTGAACACGGTGCGGCCGTCGGTCTCGATGCCGGGCGGCACGAACGGATCGGAGCCGGTGGCGATGATCACCTCCCGGGCCGCATACACCCGCTCCACGCCGCTGGCCTCCCGCACCGCCACCCGCTGGGGGCCGTCAAGGCGTCCCTTGCCCCGCAGGATCGTGGTGCCGGACCGCTCCAGCGTCTTGGTCAGGTTGGTGCGGATCGTGGCCACCAGCTGGGCGGCATGGTCGGCGATCTTCTGGCGCTCGAAGCGCACCGGCGCCGCGTGGATGCCGAAACCCGCCAGGTGCTCGGCGTCGGCCAGCTCCCGCACCCGGCCGCTGGCCGCCAGCAGGGCCTTGGAGGGGACGCAGCCCCGGTTGACGCAGGTGCCGCCCATGTCGCGGGATTCCACGATCGCCACCTTCAGGCCATGCTCGGCGCCGTGCTTGGCCGCATCGAAACCGCCATAACCGGCACCGATCACGATCACGTCGAAATCGAACCCGGAGGGCGGGGAGGCGGGTGCTGCGGTCACCGGACGGGGCTGCATGGATTGCGGCATTCTCCCCTGTCAGGCCCCGGGCCGGCCGTGGGCCTGGCGGGGGCGCTCCAGCAGCAGCAGGGCGGCCGCGGCCGCCACATTCAGCGACTCCACCGCCGGGCTGTGGGGGATCGTCACCCGCCAGTCGGCCAGCCGGGCCAGCTCCGGGGCCAGCCCGGCCCCCTCGTTGCCCAGCAGCAGGGCCGTGGGGCGACACCAGTCCAGCTCCCAGTAGGGCTGGGCGGCACCACCCGCCTCGGGCACCACCGCCGCCACCAGCTGCACGCCCCGCCCCCGGGCCGCCGCCAGGCGGCCCGGGAGATCCGTGGCCGCCAGCCGCTCGATCGGCAGGGCCAGGGCCGCGCCGCTGGAGGCGCGCAGCACCTTGGGCTGCAGGGGGTCGGCCCCCTCCGCCAGCCACACCTGCTCCACCCCCGCCGCCAGCGCCGTGCGCAGCAGGGTGCCCAGGTTGCCCGGATCCTGCAGCCGCTCGAGGACCAGCACGAAGTCCGGCGCCGGCAGGGGGGCGGGGAGGTCGCCAGCCTCCAGGGTCAGCAACACCCCGTCGGGGTGGCCGGTGGTGGCGGCGGCAGCCAGGACCTCGGGGCTGGCGATCCGCAGCCGGCCCGGATCCGGCAGCCGCTCCAGCAGGGCGCCATGGCGGGTCTGCCAGTCGGGCGTGGCGAGCAGCTGGACAGGCCGCAGGCCCAGAGCGAGGGCCTCCTGCAGCAGGTGGGTTCCCTCCAGCAGGATGAGGCCCTGCTCCTTGCGGCCGCTGGGCCGGTGCAGGCCTCGCAGCGCCCGGACCAGGGGATTGCGGACGCTGCGGATCGGCTCGCTGCCCTCAGACAGGCCGCGGCGGTCAGGGGAAGGACCCGGGGATGTCAGATCGTCTTGCGGCGCCGGAGCTTGAGCTGGTCGTGGATGACCAGGTCGTCGTCGCTGAGGTCGAGACCCTTGAACGCCGCCACCTCACCGCGGATGCCCTCCGCCTTTAGGTTGGCCACCAGACGGTCGATCACGATGTCCTCCACCTTGTTCTGGTCGTACTCGTCCGGGGTGAGACGCTCCAGAAACCTGCCGATGTTCGCGGCAACGACGTCGGAGGCGTTGGTGATCTTGAGAACAATCATAAAAATGATGCGGATGGGGAGACTTGAACTCCCACGACATTGCTGCCACTAGTACCTGAAACTAGCGCGTCTACCAATTCCGCCACATCCGCTGGCGTG
>CAZBMT010000332.1:0-3338 GCA_964492645.1 uncultured Cyanobium sp.
GCGACGACCTCCACTGGCAGGCCCTGGGGGAGGGCTTCACCTGGGAGACCCAGGATCGGGAGCGCGACCGCCAACTGGTGCGCAGCGCCTGGGAGCGCTCCTGCGCCTACCTCGCCGACGGCGAGCGCAAGCTGGTGGTGCTGGATGAGATCAATGTGGCCCTCAAGCTGGGCTACCTCGACCCCGGAACGGTGCTGGAGGGTCTGGCCCTGCGGCCGCCCCTCACCCATGTGGCCCTCACAGGCCGCGGCGCCCCGCCGGCCCTGCTGGAGCGGGCCGACCTGGTCACGGAGATGAAGGTGGTGCGCCACCCCTTCCGGGAGCAGGGGGTGAAGGCCCAGGCGGGCATAGAATATTGATATCGTCGTTGGTCTGGCCTGGATCAGCGGCCAGGCCGGGATCAGCCCAGGTCCTTCCGCAGCCGGGCCAGACTGCAGACCAGGACCGACAGCCCGCTGACCAGCAGCGCCCTGTGCACCTCTGGCTCGCTCCAGAACCCCGGTTTGCCGCTGGCCCGACCCAGGGCCGAGAGTGTCAGCCGGGCCATCACGTCGCTGCCCCGGGGGCCTTGGGGGGCGGGACATCCGGGCGGGTCGACGGGCATGGCGGTGCTCCTTTGCGGCAGTGAAGCGGCTGACGCCGGCGCCGGCAACCTGGTGGCGGCGCGGGAGGGGTTGCTACTGTTCGGCCGATCGCACGAGCCGATGGCCTACAGGCGCGTTCTCCTCAAACTCAGCGGTGAAGCGCTGATGGGTGACCAGGGCTATGGGATCGATCCCGCCATCGTTCAGTCGATCGCCAAGGATGTGGTCGAGGTGGTCTCCGGCGGCACCCAGCTGGCGATCGTCGTCGGAGGCGGCAACATCTTCCGGGGCCTGAAGGGCTCGGCGGCGGGGATGGACCGGGCCACGGCCGACTATGTCGGCATGCTGGCAACCGTGATGAATGCCATCACCCTGCAGGACGGCCTGGAGAGGGCCGGGGTGCCCACCCGCGTTCAGAGCGCCATCTCCATGCAGGAGGTGGCGGAGCCCTACATCCGCCGCCGGGCTATCCGCCATCTGGAGAAAGGTCGGGTGGTGATCTTCGGCGCCGGCTGCGGCAACCCCTTCTTCACCACCGACACCACGGCCGCCCTGCGGGCGGCGGAGATCAACGCCGACGTGATCTTCAAGGCCACCAAGGTGGACGGTGTGTACGACAAGGATCCCGCCAAGCACAGCGATGCGGTCCGCTACGAGACGCTCACCTTCCTCGACGTGCTGAGCGGCGAGCTCGAGGTGATGGACAGCACGGCCATCGCCCTGTGCAAGGACAATGCGATACCGATCGTGGTCTTCAATCTGTTCGGCTCGGGCAACATCGGTCGGGCGGTCGCCGGTGAGCCCATCGGCACCAGCATCGTGCCGGCGCCCCGCCGCTGACGCCCCCTTCCCACCACCCTTCCCCTGCCATGGATCTCGAAGCCAGCATGCGCAAGTCGGTGGAAGCCACCCAGCGCACCTTCAACACCATCCGCACCGGACGGGCCAACCCCTCCCTGCTCGACAAGCTGACCGTCGAGTACTACGGCTCCGAAACTCCCCTCAAGTCGCTGGCGACGATCTCCACCCCAGACGCCCAGACCATCCAGATCCAGCCCTTCGACAAGGGTTCGATGGCCCTGATCGAGAAGGCGATCGCCATGAGCGATCTCGGCCTTACCCCCAACAACGACGGCCGCGTCATCCGCATCAACATCCCGCCGCTCACCGAGGATCGCCGCAAGGAACTCTGCAAGCTCGCCGCCAGGTACGCCGAGGAGGGCAAGGTGGGGCTGCGTAACCTGCGGCGCGAGGGGATCGAGCGGATCAAGAAGCAGGAGAAGGACGGTGAATTCTCCGAGGACCAGAGCCATGACGAGCAGGAGAAGGTCCAGAAGCTGACCGACCGTTACATCGCCGAGCTGGAGAAGCATCTGGCCGAGAAGGAAGCCGACATCCTCAAGGTGTGAGCAGCCCTGCCGATGCCGATGTGATCGTCGTCGGGGCCGGCCCCGCCGGCGGGGCGGTGGCCTTCCATCTGGCCAACCGGGGCCGGCGGTTGATCCTGCTGGAGGCCCGGGAGCAGGGGCGCTCCAAGCCCTGCGGTGGCGGCATGGCTGCCTCGGTGCAGCGCTGGTTCCCCTTCGATCTGGCCCCCGCCGTCGACCAGGTGATCCGTCGGGTCCGGTTCACCTGGTGCCTGGAGGATCCGGTCACGGCGGAGCTGCCCGGGGAGGCTCCGTTCTGGATCGTGCGACGCAGCGTCCTCGACGCCTTCCTGGGGCAGCAGGTGGTCGCGGCCGGCGGCGAGCTGCGCCATGGCTGCCGCGCCGAGCGGATCCAGCGCCGTGAGGATGGCCTCTGGGAGGTGGCCGGTCCGGGGGGCCTGCGGCTGCGGGCCAGGGCCGTGGTGATCGCCGATGGCTCCGGCTCCCGCTTCGCGGCCCCCCTGGGCCTGGGGCCGTCCCGGCCCCGCTTCGCCGCCACCGTTTCGGTGGAGGTGGAGGCGGATCCCGACCCCGCCGACATGGCGCGGTTCGAGTTCGGCCTGGTGCACCACGGCTTCTGCTGGGTATTCCCGCGGCATGGGGGCTACAGCATCGGCGTGGGCACCTTCGTCGGCCAGCAGGAGGCGGACTGCGACGCCGTGCTCCGCTCCCTGCTGCCCGGTCTGGGTCTGCCGGCAGGCGCGGGCGAACGGACCCGGGGCCAGCTACGAATCTGGAACGGCCACCATCCCCTCCATGGCCCCGGCCTGGTGGCGGTCGGCGATGCCGCTTCCCTCTCCGATCCCTTCCTGGGCGAAGGGTTGCGCCCTTCCCTGCTGAGCGGCTGCGAAGCGGCGGCAGCCCTCGACCGCTGGCTCGGCGGCGAAGAGCGTGCCCTGGAGTGCTACAGCCGGCGGATGCGCCAGGAATGGGGCGAATCGATGGCCTGGGGCAAAAGGATGGCCCAGGTGTTTTACCGGGTGCCCCGGGTGGGGTATCAGCTGGGTGTCAAACGCCCCACCGCGCCCAAGCGCATCGCCCAGATCCTCTCAGGCGAGATCGGCTACGGAGAGATCGCGCAGCGGGGCATCCGCCGGCTGCTGTTCCAGCGTGGCTGAGCGGCCTCAGGTGCGGGTACCGGCCTTTAGGTCCCGCAGGCGCTGGTCGATGGAGCCCAGCAGTTCGATGGCGAACATGGGCGCCTCCTGGACGGCGAACAGGAACTTCTCCCGGTTCATGACCAGCAGCCGGCAGGGGGAGAGGGCCGTCGCGTGGCCGTAGCGGCGGTGGTCCTGGGTGACCAGGGCCCCGGCCCCGAAGACGTCGC
>CAZBMT010000333.1:0-3336 GCA_964492645.1 uncultured Cyanobium sp.
TGCTCTATCCGCGCCTGGCCGGCATGACCGGCACCGCCAAGACCGAAGAAGTGGAATTCGAGAAGACCTACAAGCTCGAGGTCACTGTGGTGCCCACCAATCGGCAGCGCTCCCGCACCGATCTGGTGGATCAGGTGTACAAGAACGAAGTGGCCAAATGGCGGGCTGTGGCTCTGGAAACCGCCACCATTCACCATGCCGGCCGCCCCATCCTGGTGGGCACCACCAGCGTGGAGAAGTCGGAGCTGCTCTCCTCTTTGCTGGCCGAGCAGGGCATTCCCCACAACCTGCTGAACGCCAAGCCAGAAAACGTGGAGCGTGAGGCGGAAATCGTGGCCCAGGCCGGCCGGGCCGGAGCCGTCACGATCGCCACCAACATGGCCGGCCGCGGCACCGACATCATCCTCGGCGGCAACACCGATTACATGGCACGGCTCAAGCTCAGGGAGGTGCTCCTGCCTCTGCTGGTGCGGCCGGAAGAGGGCCATCGGTCCCCGATCCCCCTGCCCCGTGAGGCTGCACGGGGCGGGTTTGCTCCCGGTGCCGCCCAGCCGGCCTCGGCGCCCAGCGAGGCGCGCGCCATCGGTGCTCTTTTCCCCTGCGCTCTCACCCCCGCCACCGAGCAGTCACTGGTGGAGCTGGCCCGTGAACTGGTGAAAGCCTGGGGTGATCGGGCCCTCACCGTGCTGCAACTTGAAGACCGGATCGCCCAGGCGGCAGAGAAGGCCCCCACCGACGACCCCCAGATTCAGGCGCTGCGCAGCCTGATTGCCCGGGTCCGCGCCGAGTACGACGTGGTGGTCAAGGAGGAGGAGGAGCGGGTGCGGCAGGCCGGTGGCCTGCACGTGATCGGCACCGAGCGGCACGAATCGCGCCGGGTCGACAACCAGCTGCGCGGCCGGGCCGGACGCCAGGGCGATCCCGGCAGCACCCGCTTCTTCCTGTCGCTGGAAGACAACCTCCTGCGCATCTTCGGCGGTGAACGTGTGGCCGGATTGATGAATGCCTTCCGGGTGGAAGAAGACATGCCGATCGAATCGGGGATGCTCACCCGCTCGCTGGAGGGAGCACAGAAGAAGGTGGAAACCTACTACTACGACATCCGCAAGCAGGTGTTCGAGTACGACGAGGTGATGAACAACCAGCGCAAGGCGGTGTACACCGAGCGGCGCCGGGTGCTGGAGGGCAGGGAGCTCAAGCAGCAGGTGATCGGCTACGGCGAGCGCACCATCGACGACATCGTCGAGGCCTACGTGAACCCGGATCTGCCGCCCGAGGAATGGGATCTCAGCCGCCTGGTGGAGAAGGTCAAGGAGTTCATCTACCTCCTGGCTGATCTCTCCCCCGAGCAGGTGGGTGGTCTGTCGATGGAGGAGCTCAAGGCCTTCCTGCAGGAGCAGATGCGCAATGCCTACGACATCAAGGAGGGCCAGATCGAGCAGATGCGACCAGGCCTGATGAGGGAGGCGGAGCGCTTCTTCATCCTTCAGCAGATCGATACCCTCTGGCGCGAGCACCTGCAGGCCATGGAGGCCCTGCGGGAATCGGTGGGTCTGCGGAGTTACGGCCAGAAGGATCCCCTGATCGAGTACAAGAACGAGGGCTACGACATGTTCCTGGAGATGATGACCCAGATGCGGCGCAACGTGATCTACTCGATGTTCATGTTCCAGCCCCAGGTGCCCCAGGCGGTCACGGCCTGAGGGAACTCTCCTCGCCGTTCGCCGTTTCGCCAAGGAACTCGAGGATCTCGCGGTCGCGCAGGTTCTGGGCCGTGCCGCTGCAGGGTTCCTTCAGGGGCCGGCCGGCGGCCACCTCCTGCAGGCAGGCCTGCAGCCGGTTGACGTCGTTCTCCAGGCTGTCGATCCGCTCCATCAGGTTGCGGATCACGGCCGCCTCCGCGTCCGGCAGGGCCGAGTGGGCCAGGGGATCGATGCGGGCGCCCGACTGGTGGATCACCCGGCCGGGGATGCCCACCACGGTGCTGTCGGCACCCACGTTGCGCAGCAGCACCGAGCCGGCGCCGATGCGGGTGTTGGCGCCCACGGTGATCGCCCCGAGCACCTTGGCCCCCGCCCCCACCACCACGTTCTCCATCAGGGTGGGGTGGCGCTTGCCGTGTTCCTTTCCCGTGCCCCCCAGGGTCACCCCCTGGTAGAGGAGGCAGTTGTCGCCGATGACGCTGGTCTCGCCGATGACCACCCCCATGCCGTGGTCGATGAACACGCCGCGGCCGATGTGGGCCCCTGGGTGGATCTCCACGCCGGTGAGCAACCGGCCCAGCTGGCTCAGAAGCCTTGGGATTAGGGGCAGCCCCATCCGCCAGAGGCGATGGCTGACCCGGTGCAGTTCCAGGGCGTGGAAGCCCGGGTAGCAGAGCAGGATCTCCAGGGTGCCCCGGGCGGCGGGATCCCTCTGCCGGATGATGGCCAGGTCGGCCCGGAGTGCATCGAGCATGGGTTCACGCCGTCAGGCCGCCAGGAGGCCGATCTCCTTGCGCAGTTGGTCAATGGTGGCGCTGCCAAGGTAGCTCTGCGCACAGTGGACCATGGGCAGGCGCATCAGCTGGGCGCGGTTCTGGCGCAGGGTCTGCTCCACCAGGGGTAGGCTGGGCTTGTCGCAGATCACGTGGCTGGAGGCCCGCAGCAGGGCCAGCAGGCGGCTGCTGGTGTCGGGATTGGCCGTCATCACAAGCAGTTCGTTGCCCCGCATGCTGTGGAGGATCACC
The DNA here is from genome assembly GCA_964492645.1 of uncultured Cyanobium sp. Lineage (GTDB taxonomy): Bacteria > Cyanobacteriota > Cyanobacteriia > PCC-6307 > Cyanobiaceae > Cyanobium. The sequence goes on from CAZBMT010000333.1 coordinate 2,729, forward strand.
TCGGCGGCCCGCAGGATCCCGGGGCTGATGCTCACCAGGCCCACACAGCTGCCGGGGCGCAGCTCCTTGAGCATGCCCAGTTCGTGGCCGAAGTCGTTGAGGTCGACCGGCACCGCCCGCACCCCGTGCACCTTGGCGATCTGCTCCACCTCCTGCAGAAAGTAGCGGCTGGTGACCACCGTTCCCTTGCTGGAGGTCTCCAGGACCGACTCCAGCTCCTCGATCGGCACCACCTCGACGGGCACCTCGAGGCTGGGCTTGAGTTCCTCGGCGATCAGGATCGAGGCGCCGATGTCCTCCCGGGAGGTGCTCACCAGCACCCGGGCGCCGCAGCGCAGCCGCCAGTCGATCTCACGGGTGAGCAGTTCCCGGGCCTGCTGCAGGGTGCAGCCGGCGTTGAGCAGGCCGTCGACGCTCTGGCGCACCTCCCGGTCGATGTCCGGCAGGGCCTTGCTGCGCAGGCCCGGCGGCGGCTTGATTTCGCGCGGGTTCTGCTGGTCGCGCACATAGATCCCCGACCCGGCCATGGCCTCCACCACGCCGTCGGTCTCGAGCTGGCGGTAGACCTTGCTGATCGTGTTGCGGTGCAGGCCGGTCTGCATGGCCAG
>CAZBMT010000334.1:0-3303 GCA_964492645.1 uncultured Cyanobium sp.
CCCGAGTGGACCCGATAGAGGTGCTCATGGGCTGCTTCCAGGAGCAGATCCCTCATCAAGGGCACGGCGACGCACCTGCCGGCGCTGATCACGCAGTTCCAGCACGTCATGGAGGCGCAGGCGCCTGTGACTGCCCCGCCGCGCTTGAGGCTGTCGAGCAGGCTCTGCATCAGCCCGTAGAGAGGCGCCGGAACCAAGTGCTCCTCACCTCGGGGACCAACCAGGCGGGCTTCGCCAGCCTGAAACAGGGCCAGCAGCTCATCACAGCTGCTCATGCGGCATGGAGTCGGGCGTGATGGTGCCCGGCACCGAGGGGGTCGCGACCATCCAAAGCGCCTGCTCCATCACCGCCTAATCGCAATAGGCGTAACCCGCCGTGGAGCGCAAGGGGGCTTCGGCCCTAGGGGGAATAGCGCCATAGCCCATGAACGGATCCAGCGCCTCTGCCGGCCTGGCCGCGCCTCTGCCTCCTGCAGGAGGTGCCTGCTCAAGGGAGAACGGGAACCGGAGATCGCCCATCGACTGCCCTATGGACGCGGCCCTGGCCTCGGTGATGCGCAGCAAGCCTGACGGCTGGACGTCAGACGACTCCTTCGGCGAGCCAGGGGGTCCAAGCAGAGGACTCCACCCCAAACCGGTGGCGCTGCCTGGGCTCGGCACCCGGTGGGCCTGTTGGTCGCGGCGGCTTCGCCACCCAGACGGGCGCGGGGTCGGAGGGGCACCGAAGTGGCCTGGCTGTCTTGTTGACGCGAGGGGAAGTCCAGAGCCCCTTCCGGGGTATCCCACGCGTAGCGATCGCTTGCCAGGACTGGGCTTTTGAAGAACGGGGCTGGCGGGACTCGAACCCACGACCTACGGTTTAGGAAACCGTCGCTCTATCCGGCTGAGCTACAGCCCCACACAAATCAACATCCCTTCCGGTTGGAGCTACTCTAGGGTGTTGCTCAAGCCAGACAAGCTCCTAGGGTGGGCAGAGACGCTGTCAGCGTTCCCCGGCCAGAGGTTGACAAGCCAGCCGGTTAAGGTCACAATGCGGAGGGTCCTCCATTTTGCCGACCAATGAATTTCGCCACAAAGGCGCTCCGCAGCACCCTGATCATCGGGGCGTTTGCGGGCGCTTCTGCAGTCATCGCCCAGCCAGCTTCCGCCGCGACCCCGACCTGCGCTAGCTTTGAAAACGTCGCTGGTGTTATTCCATACAGCACAATCTTCAGTGGCAGCTTCTCCTGCCTTGCTGGAGACAAAATCTACAGCAATTTCAATACTCCCTCCGCAGCTCTGACCCTCGCTGCTCCAACATTTGAAATTGCTGATAACGATCCCTTCCATACTCTTACCGCTAGGCACGATTTTACCGGGGGAGCGTATTCTTTCTTCTACACTTTGTCCATTGATCTTACTCAAGACCCCAATCGTACCCTTTTAGGGTTCAACACAGATTTCACGCTTACCGGATTCAATCCAATCCCCACACTTGATGGTACTAAAATTCTTGATGTTGCCTCTGTAGGCACCTCTACGGCGACCAAACGAGTGCCTCAACAATCTCCTGGTAACGCCGTTGCATTTGGCCCAGGCGTTACCTCGGCAACCTTCTTTACCTCAATGACAGTGACGCCTGGATCACTTGTTACTAACTTCAGTGACACCGTGTTGCAATCCACGCGTTCCACTTCAGTTCCTGGGCCTCTGCCAATTCTTGGCGCCGCTGCTGCATTCTCTTTCTCTCGCAAGCTCCGCCGTCGCGTCAAGCAAACCGTCTGATTTCTTTCTTTTCTCCTAAAATCCCCTGCTTCGGCAGGGGATTTTTTGTTTTTGGCAATCCATGGGCGGTAGATTGAACTCTTCTCACGAACGTTTCACCAATGGCTGGGGTTGACCCTGTCTCTTCGAGCCAAAGCAGGATCCAGCTCAAAAAAGATGCGGCCCAGGCGTTTTCCAGCATCGGTTGGATCGGCATCGGCCTTGGGATCCTCGCGCTGGTGTTCGGCTCCCTGCCGGTGCGCCTGCTCGACCCTGTCTGGCACTTGCGGCTCGCTGCCGCCTTCACCTCAGCTGGCTTCTTCCTCCTGATCGGCACGCTTCTGGTCTGCACGGCCGATGCCTTTCCCGTCGCCAGTCAATCTCTGAACCACCGGGTCAAATGGCTGCGTAAGCTCTGCACCTGGGTGGCCATTCTCTACCTGGTGCTGATACCGGTTCAGCTCTACGCCGGTGTCCGGGTGCTGCAGCAGAAGTCCAGCGAAGAGGGCATTCCTCTGGCTCAATGGCAAAAGCTCAAGCGGCAGATAGAGGCCACCGCCAACGAGCAGGAGTTGCGCACCCTGCTGGGGAAACTGCCCCAACCGTTCAACCTGCCGGAAAAACTGGATCGGCCTTTCGTTGCCTTCCGAAACGCCTTCATTGAGCAGACGGATTCACGCTTCAATGCGCTGGCCTTTCAGACAGAGCAGGCCCGCTCGAACCGACTGCAGGTCTTCATCGCCGACGCGGCCAATAACTGCCTTCGCTCGCTGCTTTTCGCCGCCGGCTTCGCCGCCTTCGCCCAAGCCAAGCCCGGGGCCTCTACCCTGCTTGAACAGGTGCTGGTGAGGTTGCGTCTGCAGCGCCCGAGGCGCGGAGGCTCCTGATGCCCCCTGGCGGCCTCACTACTGTGGTGTCGGAACGTAAGGCCCGCGCCTCAGCCTGCTGGGTAACGCCCAGGGACAGTGGTTGGACGTTTCCCCGATCCTTGCCCCCTTGGACTTCCGTCCCGGAAGATGGCTACGAGCCTGGCGTCCCCATGGCACCCTGATTCGAAGCCTCCGCGCAGGGCATGAACACTGCTGTCATTGCGCACAACCACGAAGGCACGTAGTGAAAGCATCCATGGCAGCCCTCAGCATCCGCGGCCTGGACACCGACCAGCTGGTACAGCGGAAAAGCGAGGCCAGCCGTCTGGGCATCAGCCTCAACCGGCTTGTCCTGCAACGACTGACCGGCGATTCCCCGCAGCCCGGCCGGCCCCAGGGCGATCTCGATGGTCTGGCCGGTTTCTGGTCTGTCGAGGAAGCCGAGGCCTGCACCGCCGCGATCGCCCATCGCCCACTCACATCGCCAATGCCGATTCCCAGCAACGATCTCTGGATCGCCAGGAGGCCGCCGAGCTGAAACCAGGCACAAACCGCGCGGCGGCTAACCTCCAGCAAGGAAAGCAGGCGAGGTGATCGCGATCGGAGCGGCGGCGGCCTTCGGGCCGTCCGCAGCGTCCGGTTGAGGAAAGTCCGGGCTCCCCAATGGCCAGGCCTGCTGGGTAACGCCCAG
>CAZBMT010000335.1:0-3271 GCA_964492645.1 uncultured Cyanobium sp.
CACCGGGAGCCGCTCACCAGCATGTGCCACTTCGAGATCGCCATCGGCCGCCACGCCCCCGTGGACATCGCCGCCGACGGAGTGATCCTCTCCTCCCCCACCGGGTCCACGGCCTATGCCCTCAGCGCCGGAGGGCCGGTGATCACCCCTGACTGTCCGGTGCTGCAGCTCACCCCGATCGCCGCCCATTCCCTCGCCTCCCGGGCCCTGGTGTTCAGCGACCAGGAGCCGGTGACCGTGTTCCCCGCCACCCCTGAGCGTCTGATGATGGTGGTGGACGGCAGCGCCGGCTGTTACATCTGGCCCGAGGACCGGGTGCTGGTGCGCCGCAGCGAGCACCCGGTCCGCTTCGTGCGGCTGGCCGACCACGAGTTCTTCCAGGTGCTGCGCAACAAGCTGGGCTGGGGCCTTCCCCACGTGGCCAAGCCCTTCAGCAGCCACCTCGATGCGCCCCTGTGACCGCCCCGCCGCCGCCGACCGTGCTGCTGGTGGGCCCGGAGGCCGCCAGCCTGGCCCCGCGGCTGGAGATCTCCGGCTACCGCACCCTGCTGGAGGCGTCCGGCGAGGACCTGCCGGCCGCGGTGGTGCTCTCGCCCGGCAGCGAGGAGCGGATCCGCGAGTTGCGCCGTCAGCTGGGGGCCCGCCCGTTGTTGCTCGGCATCAGCAGCGACAGCGTCGAGAGTCGCAGCCGCTGCCTGGAGTGGGGCGCGGATGACTTCTGGCTCCCCAGCCAGGGCACGAGCGATCTGCTCACCCGGCTGCGCCTGCACCTCGGCTTCACCCGACGGCAGGCGCCCACACCGGTGTCCACGCTGCTGACGGTGGCCGATCTGCGCGTCGATCCGGCCGCCTGCCAGGGGTGGCGGGGCCTGCGCCAGCTCAACCTGACGGCCCGGGAGTACCAGTTGCTGCTGCTGCTGATCCGCCACAAGGGAACGGTGGTGAGCCGGGAGCAGATCCTCGGGGAGATCTGGGCCGACCAGGGCGGGGGAGCCAGCAACGTGATCGAGGTCTACGTGCGCTACCTGCGCCGGAAACTGGAGCAGGATGGGGAATCGCGTCTGATTCACACCGTGCGGGGCCGGGGCTACTGCCTCCGGGACGGGCGGCCCCCCGTCGGACCCGTGCCATGAGCCGTTCCTTGCTCCGGGGCGTCGCGATCGCCGGCGGCATCGGGCTGCTGGGCTGCGGACCGAGCCTGAGCCAGAGTCCGCCGCAGTTCCTGCCCATCACCGCCCAGTGGTGCCTGGAGGGTCCGCCACCGGCGCGCTGCATCCAGCTGGAGGTACCCCGGGGTGAGCGCCAGTACGCCATGGGGCTGCAACTGCGGCCGCCCCTGCCCCACCTGCACGGCATGTGGTTCCCCTATGCCCCCCCGGCCGTGGCCCGGTTCTGGATGCACCGCACGCCCGAACCCCTGGACATGCTGTTCATCCACGACGGTCGCGTGGCCGCCCTGGAGACGGACGTGCCCCCCTGCATGAACCTGCCCTGCCCCAGCTACGGCCCCGACACGCCGGTGGAGGGCGTGCTGGAGCTGGCGGCCGGCCAGGCGGCCGTGCTCGGCATCACCGTGGGCACCCCGGTGCGGATCACCCCGCTGCCGGGCGCGCCCCCTTCAGCACCAGCACCGGATTGAGGGGCGCCAGGCGGGTGCCCTCCGCCAGGGGAGCGCCACGCCAGGCCTGGATCTGGCTGACCGTCACCCCCAGGCCGGCCTGATCCAGCTGGGGCCTGAGCTGGGCCAGGGCTTCGACCGTGGCCAGGGGCAGGACCACCACCCCACCGGGGCGCAGCCGGCCAAGCACCGCCTGCAGCACCTCGCGGCGGTCGCGGCCGCCGCCGCCGATCAGCACCCGGTCGGGATCGGGCAGCGACCCCAGGGCGGCCGGGGCCTCCCCCTCCAGCACCGCCGAGGGCCTCACCCCCAGCCGCTCGGCATTGGCGCCGATCAGGGCGGCGGCCCCGGGCCGGCGCTCCACGGCCCACAGCCCCAGGTCGGGGCGCAGGCGCAGCGCCTCCAGCCCCACCGATCCCACCCCGGCGCCGATGTCCCACAGCACCCCGCGCTCGGGGAGATCGAGGTCGGCCAGCAGCTGGACGCGGACCTCCCGTTTGGTCATCAGCCCCGGCTGGTCGGGGTGCTGCAGCCAGAGGCCATCGGCAAGGCCGAACAGGGGCAGAGCCTCCGGCGGAGGCACGGCAGGCTGGACAGCGATCAGCAGCACCAGGTGCAGGGGGTCGAGATCCGGCGGCAGGGCGTCGGCGGGGGCCAGCCGCAGCAGCCGCTCCGCTGGATGACCCAGGCGCTCCCCCAGCCAGAGCTCATAGGCGCCCTCCAGCCCCGACGCCCGCAGGATCCGGCGCACGGCGTCGGCGCCGCCACGGGCCGGATCGGTCAGCACCGCCAGGGCGGCGGGCCGCTGCTGCAACCGGGCCGCCAGCGGCTCGGGGTCGCGCCCGTGGAGGCTGATCCAGGAAGCATCCTGCCAGGGCCGACCCAGGCGGGCGAAGGCGAGCTGCAGGCAGGTGGGGGCCGGATGGAAGCGGAGCCGTTCGGCGGGAAGGTGCTGCAGCAGCAGGCGGCCGATGCCGAACCAGAGGGGATCACCGCTGGCGAGCAGCACCACCCGCTGACCGGCGGCGAGGGCACGCTCCAGCCGCGGCAGAAGGTCGGCGGGCCGATCGCTGGCCAGCAGCTCCGGCGTGAGGGCGCCGGCGCGCCAGGCCTCCAGATCCGCCAGCAGCCGCCGGGGGGCCGCCACCAGATCGGCCCGCCGGATCCGGTCCTGCCAGTGGCGGGAGAGACCCGCCAGGCCGGCGGCATCGGTGCCCAGCACCTCCAGCAGCGAACCCTCCAGCCGTGCCCCTGACCCACTTCTGGCCATGATGCTCCCGGACGTGCCGGCCCCACCCCTGCCCATGAGCGATCGACGCCAGAGGATCCACACCCTGGTGCTGGCCCTGCTGGCCCACCAGAGCGATCTCGAGCTGCTGGATGACGAGCGGACGGGCGCCGGCGGCAGTCCCCTGACTGGGGTAGGGGACGCCGGCAGCTGGCTGGAGCGCAACCGGCGCGTGGTGCAGCGCTACCAATCCCTGGTGCGCAGCGCCGTGACCCTGGATGCCCTGATCGAGCAGGAGCTGGGCAGCGATCAGCTGGGCGGCTGCTGATTCTGGCCCGGGGGGGCGGGCCTGGAGCCGACAAGGCCATCAAGGAAGGCCATCAGCCGCGGGTAGAGCAGCAGGGCCCCCGGGTTGGTGAGGTGGA
>CAZBMT010000336.1:0-3269 GCA_964492645.1 uncultured Cyanobium sp.
CCGCCAGACAGGCTCCGAAGGCCAGCCCGAGCGGCCAGCCCCGATCCACCAGGGCCTTGGCGGCGAACAGACCGACACCGGAGGAGGCGCCGGTGATCAGTGCCGTTCCGGGAACGCCGCTGCGGGCGGGGGAGAGGGCGGTGTCACCGGATGGGGTCACCATGGCGTTGCTGATCCGCGGGCGAAGGGGGCCCCAACCTAAGGACGGCTGCCCTGGTTTCCGGATCCTGACGCGGCGGATTCAACAGTTGGAAACGGACGGTTCACCTGCCAGATCACCCGCAGCCGGTTCGGGGCGATCCACTGGCTCTGCTCCCGGATCAGGCGCTGCTCGCCCTCCACCATGAACAGGGCGTCGAACCGTTCGCGGGCCTTGACCAGCTTGGCGTTCTCCAGCTCCAGCACGGCGGCGATCTCGCCCTGGCTCTCCATGCGCTGCTGGTAGGCGCCGGCGAGACGGAACAGGCTGACGCCAGTGAGGGCGATCAGCCCCAGCTTGACGGCGAGGCCGATCAGGCTGCAGACCAGCTCCTGCCGCTCGGCGGACAGGGAGAGCAGCTGGCTTTCACGACCGTATCTGCCGACTTCGCTGCCGGCAGGGACGGGCTCGTAGGCGGAGGCTGCCGCCGCCTGGCCCTGGAGGCCGGGAATCGGGTGCAGAGAAGACTGCCCTACCGGGCCGTTCCCGGCCACCCGCAGGGACCGGGAACGCCGTGGACGGGCCGTGGAACCCGGAGCAGCGGTGGGCTGGCGCCGGGAAGGCTGGGGCTGGGTCTGGCGCACCTGAGGGAAGGCTGCAAGCCCCCCGCTTGTAGCAGCCGGCCCTTACCTTGCCAAGGGAGCGGGGCTGCAGCTTCAGGCTTTGTAGAGGCTGAAGCAGAGGCGGACGGCGAGCACCCCGGCGTGCGCCGCCACAATCAGGGCGATCAGCACTTCGGTCTGGTTGATCGGAGTGACCATGTCCTTGTCGGTGGATGGAGTTTGACCGACCCATTCTTTGGCCATCGCGAGCTACGGTCCAGCCTGCGGCCCTGCCCTGTCACAGCTCTTGATGGCGCCCCAACCCTGCCCCGAGCTCCCGCCCGATCGCCTGAGGGTCTCCGCCGCCGAGGTGCGCTGCCTCGACCTCTCCCCCCTGGCGGGCCTGGCGTCGCTGGCGCCGGCCGCGCTGCTCTCCCAGGCCCGCGGACTGGCCCTCGATTTCGACTGGCCCCGGGAGCCGGAGGACCCCCGCGAACTCTCGGAGATCCCGGAGCTGCGGCTGTGGAGCCTGCGGGCCGATGCGCTCCATCCCTGGCTGCCCCTGGTGCTGGAGCGCAGCGGCGGCCAGCTCACCCGCCATGTCGCCATGCTGCTGCCCCACGGCTTCAGCCCCACGGAAGGTATCCGCTTCGCGCCCGAGAGCCTGGATCTCTGGATCACCCAGCGCCTGTTTCTGCTCGACCACTGGGCCGCGTCGGGGGGAATCGAGTGCCGCGCCAACCTGGGCCAGATGGCCGCCGTGCTCGGCTACGAGCTCGACCCCGGCTTCTGGAGCGTGATCCCCTGAGCCTCGATCCGGACTCCCAGGGCCTGGGGCTGACCAGGTGTCCAGCATGACGGCGCCGCCCGCCCAGCCCATGCCGCCGGAGGCGCCGACGCGCTGGATCGCGTCCACGTGCCTGGAAGGGGACTGGCAGATGGCCATCGATGCGTCGCTGCTGGATGGCGCGGCGCCCGCCTTCCGGCTCTACCGCTGGTCGCGGCCCACCCTCTCGCTGGGCTGGCACCAGAAGCGGCTGGAGCCCCACTGGTGGGACCTGCGCCGCCAGGGCCGCATCGATCTGGTGCGCCGCCCCAGCGGCGGCCGGGCCGTGCTCCATGGCGCCGACCTCACCTACGCCCTGGTGTGGCCCCGGCCCGAGGGAACACGATCCGAGGTCTACAGGCGGGCCCTCACCTGGCTGGTGGAGGCCTTTGCCGCCATGGACCTGCCGCTCGAGGTCGGCCACCAGGCGGCCAGCCTGCAGCGCAGCAGCTGCTTCGCCACCAGCACCGCCGCTGACCTGGTCCACGACAACGGTGCCAAGCGGGTGGGCAGCGCCCAGCTCTGGCGCGGCGGCCACCTGCTGCAGCATGGTTCGATCCAGCTGGACCCCTGCCCTGCCCTCTGGCGGGAGGTGTTCGGCGGCGATCCCCCCGACCTCGATCCCCTGCCGCTGTCCGGGATCGAGTTGGAGGAGCACCTGCTGCGTGCGGCGGCAGGCGCTCTGCCGTGGCCCGCGGGCCACGGCGCCAGGGGTGGGGGCGGCCCGCCACCCCTGGCCCCCCTGGGTCCGCAGGAGCTCGGCTCGATCGCGCTGCTGCGCCCCCGTTACCGGCTCAGCGAGCCCGTCATCGGCTGACCGAATCCGTCAGTGGCGAGACCTCCCCGGAGCTGACCATGCCGCGGGCCACCTGACCGAGGGCCATGCCGAGGGGGTAGCCGTTCTCCCGGCGGGCGACGGTGAGCAGATTGGTGGGTAGCCGCAGCCCCAGCTTCTTGAGCACCGCGTCCCCCAGCTCGGGGCGCTCCACGGTGCCGCAGGGCAGCCCCGCCGGACTGAGCACCAGCAGCCGCTGGTGGTTGCCATCGTCGAGCTGGAGGGCGGCCTGCCAGAGCGGGGCGGATTCGGAGATGGCGGGGAGGCTGGAGAGGGGCCGCAGGTGGTCCCCCACCCGTTCCCGATCCCAGCACTGGACCGGCAGGGACTGCAGGGGCTCGTCGTCGATCACCCCCTGCCAGCGACCCCGGTCGCAGACCAGCAGCCATTCCGCCGGGCCGTTGGCCTCCCGCTCGGCGGTGGCGGGAATGCCATCGCCGGCTTCGGCGATCGGAGGCGCCGTGCCGAGGCGCAGGCGGCTCAGCTCCCGCAGGGTGGTGCCGGCCTCCAGCACCCGGAAGCGTCGCTGGGCCACATCCCTGACCTTGAGATCCTTGAGGGCCTGCTGGACGACCAGCATCTGCTTCTGGTTGCGGGCCGCCCCGAGGCCGAACCAGCCCAGCAGGATCAGCCACGCCCCGCCGATGCCACCGCCGCGGAGCAGCAGCACCGTGCCCATGCCGACGGCGAACAGGGACAGGAACCGGCCGCAGGCGTTGGCCACCTCCACGCCCCGCCGCTGGCTGCCGGAGAACTGCCAGACCAGGGCCTTGACGATCAGCCCCCCATCCAGGGGAAGGCCGGGCAGCAGGTTGAACAGGCCCAGGATCAGGTTGAGGGCACCGAGGCGCTCCACCATCTGGCCCA
>CAZBMT010000337.1:0-3265 GCA_964492645.1 uncultured Cyanobium sp.
CCTCCGGTCGCCTTGCCGCTCGCCGCTGACGCGGCTCCGGTGCTCGTGACGGCGGCGATCAACTCGGCCCCCCGGGTTGGAGGGAAATGTACCGACCGGGGGCCGCCGCCGGGTTCAGCCGGCGGTCAGCGCGGGAACCGGGCTTGCCACCAGATCCGCCAGCCACACCAGCAGGGCCCGGTTCACCTGGTCGGGCACCTCGTCGTGGGGGCAGTGACCGGCCTCGAGCACCACTTCGCTGGTGCGGGCAGGGGCATGGCGCTGGAAGCTGGCGCGGCGGCCGGCAGCATTGATCCAGGGGTCGCGGATGCCCCAGAGCAGCAGCAGGGGCGCGCTGAGCCCGGCGAACAGTTCGTCCAGGGGCTGGCCGCGGGGGATGTCGAAGACGGTGCGGAAGACGCCGAAGGCACCGGGGTCGCGGGAGGGGCGCAGAATCGCCTCCACCAGTTCGTCATCGACGTTGGTGCGGTCGATGTACACCTGATGGAGGGTGCGGCGCACGGTGGCGGGGCGGCGCATGTTCTCGAACAGCAGGCGCTGCAGCACGGGGCTGCGCAGCAGGGCCGCACCGATGGTGCGGCGGGCGATGGCCCCCCAGCCCCGCGGCGGCTCCTGCTCGTCGCTGAAGGGTCCGGCGGCATTGAGCAGCGCCACGCCGGCGGCCCGCTCGCCGAGGGCGGCGCCGGCGGCTAGGGCCGCGAAGCCGCCGAGGGAGTTGCCCACCAGCACGGTGGGGCGGCCGATCCGCTCCGCCACGTAGGCGCAGAGCTGGTCGCGCCACAGGGCCCCGCCGTAGGCGAGGCCGGCCGGCTTGTCGCTGCGCCCGAAGCCGAGCAGGTCGATGGCATGGACCTCATGGGTGAGGGCCAGCACGGGGATGTTGAAGCGCCAGTGGTCGGTGGAAGCGCCGAAGCCATGCACCAGCAGGATCGCCGGGCCGGTGGGCTGCTCCGGAGCGGCGCGCAGGGCATGCACCCGGTGGCCCAGGAACGACCAGGGGGTCTCGGGTGACGAAGCCATGGACGCGGTGGTGGGGTGATGGGGAACGATGCTAGGAAGCGCGGTCCGTGCGCGGCCCTGCCCCCTGCGCCTGCCGCCATGTCCGACGCCTTCAGCCTCTCCGACCTGAGCCCGCTGCTGCCGGGGGTCGCCCTCTGGGCCCTGGCCCTCTATCTGCCCCTGAGCGTTCCCCTGGCCCGGCTGGAGCAGGTCCTGGCCGAGGCCTCCCTGGAGGAGGGCCTGCAGCAGCTGGTGCTCGTGGGCGGCAGCCTGCTGCTGGCCCTGGCGGTGGGTCTGGGGGTGGAGCTGCTGCTGAGCTGGGCCCTCGGTCCGGGCTGGGCCGGAAGCCTGGGACTGATCGCGGTGCTCGGGGGGCTCTCGATCGGCCTGGCGGCCGGAAGGGACGACGACCGCCGGCCCTGACGCGATCAGGCGGCCTGCTCCGCGACGCCGTCGGCGGGGGCCGCGACGCCGCTCAGGGCCAGCCGCAGCAGCAGGGGCGCCAGGAAGGTGGTGCCGATCACCATCAGCAGGATGGCCGCCTCCAGAGGCGCCGAGAGGATGCCGGCCTGGCTGCCCAGCCCCAGGAAGATCAGGCCCACCTCGCCGCGGGGCATCATCCCCAGGCCCACCACCAGCCGGTTGGTCCGCTGCACACTGAGGTAGCTCCAGCCGGCAGCCACCTTGCCTCCCACCGCAACGGCAAGGAGGAACAGGGCCACGATCAGCCCTTCGCGGTTGGCGGGGTTGAAGGGATTCATCACCGACAGATCCAGGGCGCTGCCGATCAGCACGAAGAACACGGTGGCGAACAGGGCCACCAGAGGCTTCACCGACTCCTGGATCGCTGCCGTGTGCCGGGAGGCACTCAGGATCAGGCCCGCCGCGAAGGCTCCCAGCGCCGCCTCCAGGCCGATCGCCTCGGCGGTGAAGCAGCAGAGGCCCAGCACCACGAAGCCCGCCACCACCACTTCCCCCGGGGCCCTGAGGCGGTCGAGGACCCAGTCGAAGGCCGGTGCGGCGGTGCGGCTCAGGAGCAGGGCCACCGCCACGAACACCGTTGCCGCCAGCACCAGCTGCAGGATCGGACCAGCGGATAGCGACCCGTCAGCGGCCAGGGCCACCACCACCGCCAGGATGACGATGCCGAGGATGTCATCGAGCACGGCGGCGCCGATGACGGTCTGGCCCTCCCGGGTCCTGAGGAACTTCAGTTCGCCGAACACGCTGGCGGTGATGCCGATGCTGGTGGCGGTCATCGAGGCGCCGGCGAACACCGCCGGGAACAGGGGCACATGGAAGAGGTAGTAAAGGCCGGCCGTGCCCAGGGAAAAGGGCAGCAGCACCCCGGTGATCGCCACGGTTGTGGCCTGCTGGCCCACGGCGATCAGCTCATCGAGTTCACTCTCCAGCCCGGTGAGGAACAGCAGGGCATAGAGGCCGAGCTTGGCGGTGGCCTCCAGGGAGGGAAAGCTCCCGGTGTAGATGCTGGCCACCGTGTCGGGGCTGACCCCGGCGCAGGTGCCGATCAGCGCGAGCATCCCCTGGTTGAGCTCGGCATGGACGGCCGGCGGCAGAATCAGGTGCAGGCCGGTGACGCCGATCAGAACGCCCGCCACCAGTTCGCCGAGGATCGTGGGCAGCTTGAGGCGGGCCATCAACTCGGCGAGGGCCCGGGCCGCCAGGAAGATGACCAGATAGCGGCCCACTTCCAGCAGCGTTTCCACCGTCTCGATCTGGGTGCTGCCGACCTCGAGCAGCAGGCTGGGCGCGACCATGAACGAAATCTGTGGCGAACGGACGCTAAGGGCGTTGGCGCCGGTCGCGTGCGCCGTTGCTGATCTCCCTACAGGCGGGCGGGAGGAATGGCAACCACCGCTACGGTCTGGGAACGCACGGCAAGACCTGTGCCCGAGGGACCCCCGCGCGCCGACCGCCATGACCGACCAGCAACCCCGCAACCTGAGCCTGCCGACGCCCGGGTGCTTCGCGGACCCCGATCGCAGCGGCCTGACGGCGACGGACGTGTTCGAGGGCATGACCGAGCACCTCTTCTACACGCTCGGCAAGCTGGCCCCCAGCGCCAGCCGCCACGACCTCTACATGGCGCTCAGCTACGCCGTGCGTGACCGGCTGATGACCCGCTACCTGGCGGGCATCGAGGCCATCGGCGCCAACCCCAAGCGGATCGTCGCCTACCTCTCGGCCGAATTCCTGATCGGCCCCCAGCTCGGCAACAACCTGCTGATGCTCGGCATCCAGAAGG
>CAZBMT010000338.1:0-3250 GCA_964492645.1 uncultured Cyanobium sp.
CCGCTGCGCCCATGGCCGACGCCACAGCCGCCCCCGGCGAGCCCTCGCCCCTGCGCCGCCAGCCCCGCCAGGCCCGCAGCCAGGAGCGGGTGCGGCGGATCCTGGCGGCGGCCGAGGAGCTGTTCGTGACCGGCGGCGTCGGCGGCACCACCACCAACGCCATCGCCGCCAGGGCCGGGGTGCCGATCGGCTCCCTCTACCAGTTCTTCCCCGACAAGGGCGCCATCCTGCGCAGCCTCGCGGAGGGCTACGCCGAGCAGCTGCACGAGCAGCTGCGGGCCTTCTTCGATGAGGGGGACGGCCAGTCGCTGTCGCTGGAAGCCTCGATCACCGCCGCGGTGGCCCTCACCGATCGCTTCTTCCGCGACCACCCCGGCTACCCGGCCATCTTCCTGGACGTGCAGAGCGCCACCCCCGAACTGCTGGCCATCGAGGAGGAGGCCGACGTCCGCCTGATCAACGACTGGAGCGGCCTGATCGTCGAAAAGGCCTCAGCCGAGGGCAGCCCCCTCAGCGAGGAGGAGGGCCACCTGATCGCCTACGTGCTGGTCAAGACCGTCGGCCACCTGCTCTGGCTGGCGGCCACCCAGGAGCAGGGCCGCCGCGACCGGCTGGTGGCCGAATGCGGCGACCTGGCCATCGCCTACCTGGGACGGCGGCTAGATCAGGCCCAGAGCGTCTCCAGGGTATAGGGGCCGCCCTCCTTCACCCAGAAGGAGCCGTCGATGAAGCGATGGCTGCGGTCGAGGCCGTCGATGGCCTCCATCTCCTCGGGGGCCAGCGCGGCCCCGGCGGCGGCGAGGTTCTCGGCCAGGCGCGCCGGGGTCACCGACTTGGGGATCACCGCCGTGCCCCGCTGCAGGGCCCAGGCCAGCACCACCTGGGCCGGCGTCAGGTCCCGCCCGGCGGCGATCGCCGCGATCGTGGGGTCCGCCAGCAGCGGCGGGCCGGAGGCCACAGCGGGGGTGCCCAGCGGCGAATAGCCCGTGAGGTGCACGCCGTGGGCCTCGCAGAAGGCGAACAGCCCCTTCTGCTGCAGGTAGGGGTGCAGCTCCACCTGGTTCATCACCGGCCGGATGCGGGCCTGCCCCAGCAGGCCGCGGAGGGTGGCCATGCCGAAGTTGCTGACGCCGATGTGGCGGCACAGGCCCCGCTCCACCGCTGCTTCCATCGCCGCCCAGGTGGCCGCGATCGGCAGGGCCTCCAGCGACACCAGATCCTCGGCGCCCTCGGGCATCACCACCCCCGGCCGGAAGGCCACGGGCCAGTGGATCAGATACAGATCGAGGTGCTCGAGGCGCAGATCGGCGAGGGTGCGCTCCAGGGCCGGGGCCACGTCCTCGGGGGCATGGGCGTTGTTCCAGAGCTTGGAGGTGATCCAGAGCTCCTCCCGCTTCACCAGGCCGGAGCGGATCGCCGCGGCCAGGGCCTCGCCGATCTCGGCCTCGTTGCCGTAGATGGCGGCACAGTCGATGTGGCGGTAGCCCAGCTGCAGCGCCGCCGTCACCGCCGCCCCCACCTCCCCCGGCGGGGCGTTCCAGGTGCCCAGGCCGAGCATCGGCAGCTCAGCGCCGTCGTCGAAGCGGAGTGTCTTCATGGCGGGAGACCCCAGTGGATCGTCACTCCACCCTGGCCTTGGCGCGGAAGTCAACCAACGCGAAGCTGCGGGCCTCCGGTTTGGGCGATTCGATCACCAGTTGCAGTCGTTCCCCCTGCCGTCCGGGACGGTTGATGGTCACCTCGCCGAGGGAGCGGCCCATTCCGTCGAGCACATCGAACCTGGCCTGGATCTCGCCGCAGGGGCGCTCCAGGCAGGCGACTTCCATCACATCGACGATTCCGCCGCCATAGAGCCGGGGCTTGCGGCAGATCCCCTGGCAGCGGCGGGTGAACACCCCCTGGTCCGCTTCCAGCCAGCCATCGGCGAGCAGGTCCTGGCGGGTCTCGCCCCGGCCACCGGCGGCCGGCTTCCCGGCCAGGGACGCCCGCAGGCCGGCCGCCAGCCAGCCGGCGCCGAAGCCCAGCAGCACCAGGGCCAGGGCCAGCAGCCGCTGGGCCAACGGAAACCGGGAGGATCCCGAGGTCGGGGGCAGGGCGGGAGGCTTCGGGGGCCGTCCCCCGGGGGGCACCGGCTCCATCTCGACGATCAGGTCCTCAACGGTCTTGCCGCTCGTCGCCTTCGGCTCGCCCTTGCCGGTCCTTGCCATCGTCGTAGGCCATCAGTGAACGGAACATCAGCCCGCCGCCGCTGCCGATCAGGGCAAACATCGTCAGCAGGTTCCAGAGCGAGGTGGGCTGGAAGCTCATGATCAGGGTCTGGAGCACGCCCACCGCCAGGGCCGCCACCGAGGCCAGCACCAGGAACCAGCCCCAGCGCTGGTTGCGCAGGGCGAACAGCAGGCACACCCCGATCGTCAGCGGGATCAGCAGCAGGCCGAAGCCACCACCCGGGCCCGGGCCGAACCCGAGGCCTCCGCCCCAGCTGCCGCCCCAGCCACCCCCGAAGCGCCGGCCGAAGCGGAAGCCCAGGCCCATGGGCACGGAGCTCACCATCACCTGGTCGAAGAACAGGAACGCCCCCATCGAGAAGAGCACCCCGCCCAGCAGGAAGCTGAAGAAGTCCCGGATCGGGTCCCTGGTGGCGGCCATGGCCCTCCTGCCGGCCCCGTCATGATGGCTGGCTGCCCCGGGTTTGTCCGCCGCCGGCCGCTGACGTCCGGTTGACAGCACCCGGCAGCGCACCGAGCATCGGCACATCCAGGAGGCCGAAGGGGAAGCATGACGGCCGCCGCCACGTCAACCCGCAGCCTGGTGCTCCATGCCACCGAAACCGGCGACGGCGCGGCGCTCCGCCAGGCCAACCGGCGCTACAAGGATCCCCGCATCGCCCTGGAACCGCGCCAGCTCCAGCCCCTCTCTCCTGGCGCGGTGCGGCTGCAGATGCTGCGGGTGGGCGTCTGCGGCACCGACATCCACATGACCCAGCGGGATCCGCAGGGGTACGTGCGCAGCTCCGCCCCCGCCTCGATCCCCGCCCGCGGCCGGGTGCTGGGCCACGAAGGCATCGGCCGGGTGATCGCCGTCGGCGCCGACGTCTCCCGCTTCCGGGTGGGCGACATCGTGGCGCCCGAATCGGTGCTGAGCTGCGGGGCCTGCCGCTGCTGCCGCTCCGGCGCCTTCAACCAGTGCCTCGATGCCCGGCTGCTGGGCATGGAGCAGGACGGGCTGTTCGCGGCGATCGCCGATGTGC
>CAZBMT010000339.1:0-3240 GCA_964492645.1 uncultured Cyanobium sp.
CCCGGCAAGGTCTCCACCGACATCAGCCTGGTGTGGATCGACCGCTCCGACCCCGAAGCCCAGGGCCTGGCGGACGTGATCATGCGCGGCGTTTCCGCCGGTCTGAAGCGCTACCTGGCCGAACGCCCCCTGTTCCTCACCTGCTGCCCGGAGCGCTCCCTGTTCGTCAACCCGATCTTCAACCTGCAGCGTTACGCGCCGGGGGAGGGGTTCCACAGCTGGCACTGCGACTGGAACACCAGCGACGAGGCCACCGAGCCGATCCGCCGCGTCCTGGCCTGGATCCTTTACCTCAACACCGTCCCGGATGGCGGCACCGAATTCCACTGGCAGGACCACCACGAGGAGGCCGTCAAGGGCAAGCTGGCGATCTTCCCCGCCGGCCTCTCCCACGTGCACCGGGGCCGCGTCAGCCAGACCCACACCAAGACCATCGCCACCGGCTGGATCAACGCCGGCAGCCTGGACGCCTACGTGGCGCGCCTCGCCGCCGGCTGAAGCTCCAGTGCCGTGAGACAGCCCGGCGATCAGCCCAGGGGCGAAGGCACGATCAGCCGCTCCAGCCGCAGTTGCAGCTCCCCTGTGAGCGCCTGCACCGCCCGGCGGCGGTCACGGCGGTAGTCGACGAGGCGTTCGTCCACCACGATCGGGCGGTCGATGGCGATCCGCACCCGCCGCCGCCCCAGCCGGGGCCGCTGGTTGGCGGTCTGGCCCTGGATCCGGCACTGGGTGTCCCAGAGCAGCAGCAGGGTGTCGGCGAAGCGCTCCTGGCTGGGCCGCTCCCGCACGTAGCTGCCGCTCACGGCGACGAAGGACTCCACCACCCGCATGTGCCACAGCTGGGCCGCCGTCTCCTCCGCCAGCCGGTCGGCCAGGGCCAGCGCCAGGGGGCTGGGGGGCTCGCTGCCGGGGGGCCGGGCGGGGTAGAGCCGATCCCAGCCGGCCTGCTCCAGGCGCCGGCAGCGGTCGGTGAGGCTGCCGCAGGGCGGCATCCCGAAGGACTGCTCCACCCGCCTCAGGGCCAGATCCATCAGCCGCTGCAGCCGGAGCCCGATGGCGGGCTCGGAATCGCCGGTCGGCGCGGGACCCGGGCCCTCCGGCAGGGGCAGGTTCACCTTGTCGCGGTAGAAGGCCTCCATCTGCTCGAGCATCCGTTCGCCGAGGCGCACCAGCCGCTCCAGCAGCCGGGCGGAGTCGAGGTCGTGGCGGGGATCGGGGGCCAGGCCGGCCCCCTCCTCCAGGCGGCAGAGCAGGGCCTCGATCGCCCCCCAGACCGGCTCGATGAAGCCGTACTGAAGGCCGATCGGCAGCAGGTCCATGCGCTCGCGGCGCCCGGCATCGGCCAGGTCGGCCGCGGTCCAGAAGGCGAGCTGGGCGGCGCCGGGCTCCAGGGGGCTGAGGCGTTCGTTGTGGCCGTTGGTGGCCCCCTCCGGCGCCAGGGCGAAGGGATGGGGCCCCTCCAGCAGCAGCCGCCGTGCCGTGCGCAGGGCCGGCAGATCCAGCTTGCTGCGCTGGATCGAGGCGCCCCCCAGGCGGGTGAACAGCCAGCCCATCGCGTCGCCGGCCCAGAGGGGAATGCCGCGGTCGAACAGGAACTGGCCGGTGGGGGCCGGATCGAAGTGCAGTCCCTGCCGGCGGCCCGCCCGGGCCAGCTCCACCCACAGCAGCCGGGCCATGCTCAGGGGATCGTCGAGGCTCGGGTGGCGGAAGGCGAGCAGCAGCCGGCTCTCACCGGCCTGGAAGGAGCGCATCGCCTCGATGAGCGTGTCCATCCCCACCACCTCCACCGCCGGGATCCGGCAGCGCCAGCGCAGCCACAGGGGCAGCACCAGCCGGCCCAGCGCCAGCACCCGGCCATCGAGGCGGGGGGGCAGGAACTCCAGGGGCGGGGCGGTGGCCATGGCCGGAGGTTAGGTGCGCCGAACTGGGGAGAATGGTTCCTCGACCCGCTGCCGGCCCGACGCGCGATGAAGATCGATCCATCCCTGCGGCACGAGGCGCTGCGCACGGCCGTGGGGGTGCTGGAGACCGCCCGCGATCCCGCCCACACCCTCACCCACGCCCTGCCGATGCTGGACGTGCTCACCCAATCGCCCCTCGGCGAACTCGGCCGGGAGCGGATGCTGGAGGATCCCGGGCTGCGGGCCCTGGCGGAGGAGGGCTACTGGGGGCCCTGGCCCGCGGAGGAGGAACTGCGCCGGCTGCCGCCCGGCAGCCTCGGGCGGCTCCACCAGGACCGCTTCGATCGCCTGGGGCTGCACCACGTCCCGCCGCCGGACACCCGCCGCATGGACGGGCACGGCGCCTATCTGCAGTTGCGCCTGCGGGCCACCCATGATCTCCATCACGTGGTGCTGGCGATCCCCTCCGACGTCGCCGGCGAGGCCAGCGGCGCGGCGTACTACGCCTGTGCCCTGCACCAGCCGGGGTCGCTGGCCGTGCTGACGGCCTGGATGGTCCATGGATTCCTGGCCCCGGAGGAACATGGCCGGATCTGGGATGGCATCCGCTTCGGCCTGGAGGTGGCCCGCCGGATCGGCCCTCGCCTGCTGGCGATGCGCTGGGAGGAGGGCTGGGCGACACCGATCGCCGAGTGGCGGGAGCGGCTTGGCCTCGACGCGCTGCTGCAGACCACCCCGTTCCCCGAGGAACTGGCGCTGACGCGCTGAAGCGGCGGGTGGCGGCGGCCTCAGCGCAGCGCCAGCGGCGTGATCGGCCCGTCGCCGCGCTTCACCCCCAGCCGGATCGGCCGGGGCGGACCCTGCGCCGGCAGGGTCACCTCCACCCAGAGCTGCTCGCCGGCCGGGCGGCGGGAGGGATCGGCCACCCCGGGCGGGATGAAGTAGGCCACCGATGGCCCCAGGCGCCAGCGATCGCCCTGCGGTGTCGCCGCCAGGCTGCGGGAGCGGGGAGTGACGGCAGTGGCCAGCTCGGCCCGCACCCGGCCGGCCTCGCTGCGCAGCACCAGCCGCTCCCCCGACCAGGGCCTGGACTGGCCGTCCGGCACCTCGGGGGCCGGCACCAGCAGGGCCAGGTTGACGTAGCGCCCCCGGATGGGCAGGTAGGGGTCCACCGGCTCGCTCAGGATCCAGCCCCGCGGCCGGATGGCCCGATCCAGCAGCAGCTGGCCCCCCAGGCTCAGCAGCAGTCCGCCCTGCAGCAGGGCCAGCAGCAGGCCACGCGCCGGCGCAGGCATCATGGACTCCCCCGGCCGACGGCCCGGGCCACCAGGCGGCGGCG
>CAZBMT010000340.1:0-3228 GCA_964492645.1 uncultured Cyanobium sp.
CGATCGACTACGTCGTCACCAAGATCCCCCGCTTCGCCTTCGAGAAGTTCCGCGGTTCTCCGGCCGTGCTCACCACCTCGATGAAGTCGGTGGGCGAGGCCATGGCCATCGGCCGCAGCTTCGAGGAATCCTTCCAGAAGGCCCTGCGCTCCCTGGAGACGGGCCATGCGGGCTGGGGCTGCGACCGCCCCGACCACCCCCAGGATCCCGCCGACCTGGAACGCCAGCTGCGCACCCCTTCCCCGGATCGGATCCACGCGGTGCGCGCCGCCATGGTGGCCGGCCGCAGCGACGATGAGATCCACCGGCTCAGCGCCATCGACCCCTGGTTCCTGGCCAAGCTGCGCCGGATCCTGGAGACGGAGACGGCCCTGCTGCGGGGCCGCTCCCTCGACGCCATCGGCGCCGCCGACTTCCTGGAGCTCAAGCAGACCGGCTTCTCCGACCGCCAGATCGCCTGGGCCATCGGCGGCGACGAACTCTCGGTGCGGCGCCGGCGCCAGGCCCTGGGGGTGCGGGCCGTGTTCAAGACGGTGGACACCTGCGCCGCCGAGTTCGCCTCCTCCACGCCCTATCACTACGCCACCTACGAGCGGCCCCTGGAACGGCTCGAGGCCGACGGCTCCCTCACGCTTCTGGCGCCCGAGGACGAGGTGACCCCCGAGACCCGCCGCAAGGTGATGATCCTGGGGGGCGGGCCCAACCGCATCGGCCAGGGCATCGAGTTCGACTACTGCTGCTGCCACGCCTCCTTCGCCCTGCGGCAGGCCGGCTTCGCCACCGTGATGGTGAACAGCAACCCGGAGACGGTCTCCACCGACTACGACACCAGCGATCGCCTCTACTTCGAGCCCCTCACCCTGGAGGATGTGCTCAACGTCATCGAGGCGGAGAAGCCCGAGGGGGTGATCGTCCAGTTCGGCGGCCAGACGCCCCTGAAGCTGGCGATCCCCCTGCTGCGCTGGCTCCAGAGCGAGGAGGGCCGCGCCACCGGCACCCGGCTCTGGGGCACCTCGCCCGAATCGATCGACCGGGCCGAGGACCGGGAGCAGTTCGAGGCGATCCTGCGCCGCCTGGAGATCCGCCAGCCCCGCAACGGCCTGGCCCGCAACGACGGTGAGGCCCGGGCGGTGGCGGCGGCGGTCGGTTACCCCGTCGTCGTGCGTCCCAGCTACGTGCTCGGCGGGCGGGCGATGGAGGTGGTCTTCGACGAGGAGGAACTCAACCGCTACATGGTTGAAGCGGTGCAGGTGGAGCCCGACCATCCGGTGCTGATCGACCAGTACCTGGAGAACGCCATCGAAGTGGACGTGGACGCCCTCTGCGACCGGGAGGGGACCGTGGTGATCGGCGGCCTGATGGAGCACATCGAGCCGGCCGGGATTCACTCGGGCGATTCCGCCTGCGCCCTGCCCTCGGTGTCCCTGGGGCCAGGGGCCCTGGCCACGATCCGCCGCTGGAGCACGGAGCTGGCCCTGGCGCTGGAGGTGCGCGGCCTGATCAACCTCCAGTTCGCCGTGCAGCGCGATGGTGCCGGCAACGAGAGCGTGTTCATCATCGAGGCCAACCCGCGGGCCTCCCGCACCGTCCCCTTCGTGGCCAAGGCCACCGGCGTGCCCCTGGCCAAGATCGCCAGCCAGCTGATGGCCGGCCGCACGCTGACGGAGCTGGGCCTGCTGGCGGAGCCGCGGCCGCCACGGCAGACGGTGAAGGAGGCGGTGCTGCCGTTCAAGCGCTTCCCCGGCGCCGACACCCTGCTGGGGCCGGAGATGCGCTCCACCGGCGAGGTGATGGGCATCGCCGCCAGCTTCGGGCTGGCCTATGCCAAGGCCGAACTCGCGGCCGGTGAACCCCTGCCCACCAGCGGCAGCGTGTTCCTCTCCACCCACGACCGCGACAAGCCGGCCCTGGTGCCGGTGGCCCGCGACCTGCTGGCGGCGGGGTTCGCCCTCACCGCCACCAATGGCACCGCCGCGATGCTCAGCCAGGCCGGCCTGGAGGTGACCCCGGTGCTCAAGGTGCACGAGGGCCGGCCCAATATCGAGGATGCGATCCGCTCAGGGCTGGTGCAGCTGGTGGTCAACACCCCGGTGGGCCGGCAGGCCGCCCACGACGATCGTTACCTGCGCCTCGCTGCCCTCGACTACGCCGTGCCCACCGTCACCACCATGGCGGCGGCCCGGGCCGCCGTGGAGGCCATCGCCGCCCTGCAGCAGCAGCGGCAGGTGGAAGTGGCGGCCCTGCAGGACATCCACCCGCCCTGGGTAGGGTGAACAGCCGATCGCCCCTGCCCCCGTGACCAGCACCCTGGCCGCCCACCCCGTCGCCCCCGGCTCCGACCTGCGCGAGGCCTTCCGCGCCGCCTACGAGAACCGCTACACCTGGGAGCCGGGCTTCAGTGGCTACACCGGTCGCTGCGTCTGGGAGCAGGGCGAGCGGCGCCTCGAGGGCACCTTCCAGGTGGGCGCCGACCTCAAGGCGACGGTGGAGGGCCTCAGCGACGAGGAGGTGCACAAGGCGGTCGCCTCCCAGCTGTGGGAGGTGGCGATCCACCGGGTGCGGCGCCCCTTCGAGCAGACCCACGGCGCCAACACCTTCACCGCCGGAGACACCGATGCCGTCGGCACCGAGGTGATCATGGGCGGCAAGGCCGAGGGCGACCGCTACCGCATCAAGGACAACGTGGTGACGATGGTGCACCGCCACATCCACGGCACCGTGGTGACGATCTTCACCGAGAGCGTCACCGACACCGGCAGCGGCTACCTCAGCCACACCTACACCAGCCGCTACAGCGACCCCGCCACCGGCGAGGCCCGCGGCGGCACCAGCCATTTCACCGACACCTTCGTGCCCCTGGCCGGCGCGGGCCCCTGGGTGCTGAGCGAGCGGGTGGTGGAGACCGAAGCCCATGGCGAAACTCCGGCCGGCCGCCAGGTGTTCCGCTTCCAGGATCTGGCCCCCCTGGGCTGATCCCCGCGGCCTCAGGCCGGCCTCAGGCCGGCTCGTCCAGGGTGGGGATCCCCTGGAGCCGTTCGTTCAGCTGCATGGCCATGGCCTGGCGGCCCACCGCCAGCACCTTGAGGGTGTCCTCATGCATGCGCAGCTGGGCATCGGCCACCTGCATGCCCCGCACCATCTCCTTGACGTCGTCGGGCAGGCCGTTGAGGTCGTAACGCTTGCCCTCGAAGGTCAGCACGGGCGGCTGCTGGCTGGGGGTCTGCAAGG
>CAZBMT010000341.1:0-3204 GCA_964492645.1 uncultured Cyanobium sp.
TACTCCGACAGCAACAAGGATTCCGGCTTCCTCTCCAGCAACTGGGAGATCCACCGTGCCCAGATCGCGCTGCAGTCGCTGGCCGATGCCCACGACGTGGCCCTGCGCATCTTCCATGGCCGCGGCGGCTCTGTGGGCCGGGGCGGCGGACCCGCCTACCAGGCGATCCTGGCCCAGCCCAGCGGCACCCTGAAGGGACGCATCAAGATCACCGAGCAGGGGGAGGTGCTGGCCTCCAAGTACTCCCTGCCGGAACTGGCCCTCTACAACCTGGAGACGGTCACCACCGCCGTGCTGCAGAACAGCATGGTCAGCACCCCGGTGGACGACACCCCCACCTGGAACGTGCTGATGGAGCGCCTGGCGGCCCGCTCCCGCGACCACTACCGGGCCCTGGTGCACGACAACCCCGACCTGGTGGCCTTCTTCCAGCAGGTGACACCGATCGAGGAGATCAGCAAGCTGCAGATCTCCAGCCGGCCGGCGCGGCGCAAGAGCGGCGCCAAGGATCTCTCCAGCCTGCGGGCCATCCCCTGGGTGTTCGGCTGGACCCAGAGCCGCTTCCTGCTGCCCAGCTGGTACGGGGTGGGGACGGCCCTGCAGGCCGAGCTCGATGCCGACGATGAGCAGATGGAACTGCTGCAGCTGCTCTATCAGCGCTGGCCCTTCTTCCGCATGCTGATCTCCAAGGTGGAGATGACCCTCTCCAAGGTCGACCTGGAGCTGGCCCGCCATTACGTCACCTCGCTGGGACGCCCCCAGAACAAGCAGGTGTTCGCCCAGATCTTCGAGGCGATCGCCAGCGAGTTCGCCCTCACCCACTCCCTGGTGCTGCGCATCAGCAACCACAGCAGGCTGCTCGACGGCGATCCGGCCCTGCAGCTGTCGGTCGACCTGCGCAACCGCACGATCATCCCCCTGGGCTACCTGCAGGTGGCGCTGCTCCGCCGTCTGCGGGAGCAGAAACGGCAGCCGCCGATGAGCGAGGGGCCCGGCGACGGGCCGGGGGGTGGCGGCGACGGCCGCACCTACAGCCGCAGCGAGCTGCTGCGCGGCGCCCTGCTCACCATCAACGGCATCGCCGCCGGCATGCGCAACACGGGCTGATTCCCTGGACTCTCTGTTGATCCCCTTCCGCAGCCAGCCCCCAAACCCTCGCCTGCGGGAGGGCTACGCCCTGCTGCAGCAGCACGACCCCGACCCGGGCGACCTCAACCTCCTGCTGGTGGCCTGCGGGGATGCCCCCCGCAGCCCGGATCGCTGGCAGCGTGTGCTGGCCCGCAGCGCCTGGCATCTGGTGGTGATAGGCCCCGGCGGCAGGCTGGTGGGCTTCGTGCGCGCCACCAGCGACCAGGCCCTCAATGCCAACCTCTGGGACCTGGTGGCCGATCCCGCCGACCCCTGCCGGGATGAGGTGATCGCCGCCCTGGTGCAGGCCGCCCTGGCACGCCTGCGGCGTGAACTGAGCGGCTGCAGCATCTCCCTGTCCGCCCCGCCCGAAGCCGTCACAGCCCTCACCCGGGTCGGCTTCGTGGTGGACCCGGGTGGTATTCGGGCCATGGGTCTCGACCTGCGCGGCGGACGAGAAGGGTGACTGGGCTGACGAGCATGGAGGGACTCGAACCCCCGACATTCAGAACCGGAATCTGACGCTCTATCCAACTGAGCTACATGCCCTGCCACGGTGGCGCGGGCCCCAGGGGAACCTTGACCGCCGATGGGGGTACCTTAGCGGCTGACCGCCCCAGAACCATCCGGCTCCACCGCCTGGACTTCCGGCATTTCCGCAACATCGACAGCCTGCAGCTGACGCTGGAGGCGCCCCGCCTGCTCGTCATCGGCAGCAACGGCCAGGGCAAGTCGAACCTGCTGGAGGGGGTGGAACTGCTCACCAGCCTGCGCTCGCACCGCTGCAGCGTCGACCGGGATCTGATCGGCCACGGGCACCCCTGGAGCCGGCTGGGCGCCCTCACCGATGGGGATGACACTCTGCAGCTTGAGCTGGAGCTGCGGCGCAGCGGCGGTCGCCAGGCGTTCCGCAATGGCAGGCGGCTGGAGCGGCAGCTCGACCTGATCGGCCCCCTGCGCTGCGTCGGCTTCAGCGCCCTCGACCTCGACCTGGTGCGGGGGGAACCGGCCCTGCGGCGCCAGTGGCTGGACCGGGTGGTGCTGCAGCTGGAGCCGGTCTACGGCGACCTGCTGAGCCGCTACGGGCGGCTGTTGCGGCAGCGCAGCCAGCTGCTGCGCCGCGGCCTGGGGGCCGGAGCGCAGCAGGAGCTCCTGGACACCTTCGATGCCCAGATGGCCCTGGTCGGCGCCCGCCTGCACCGCCGCCGCCAGCGGGCCCTGCGGCGCCTGGAGCCGCTGGCGGCGGCCTGGCAGCAGCGCATCGGCGGGGCCGGCGAACCGCTCCGGCTCGACTACCTCAGCGGCACCGTTCTGGCCGAGGCCAGCGACGAGGAGGCCCCCTGGCGCCAGGCCCTCGAGGAGCAGCTGAGCCGGCAGCGGCCCGAGGAGGAGCGGCTGGGCCAGTGCCAGGTGGGTCCCCATCGCGATGAGGTGGCCCTGCTGATCGGCGGCCAGGCGGCGCGGCGCTACGGCTCCGCCGGCCAGCAGCGCACCCTGGTGCTGGCCCTGAAGCTGGGGGAACTGGATCTGGTGGGCCAGGTGGTGGGTCAGGCGCCACTGCTGCTGCTCGACGACGTGCTGGCCGAACTCGATCCGGCGCGCCAGCAGCTGCTGCTGGAGGCGGTGGGCGAGGGGCACCAGTGCCTGGTGAGCGCCACCCACCTGGAGGCCTTCAGCACGGGCTGGCGGGCCCGCAGCCAGGTGGTGGAACTGCGCAGCGGAGCGCTGGTGGTCTGAGGCCCGAACCCCCTGCTGCCGCAGGCAGCCTGGCGAACCTCGCTTCCGCGCTCCGGCGCGTATGGTGAGGCCTGTTTGACTGGATTCGATGAACCAGACCCTTTCCAGCCTGCATCCCAACCCGGGATGGAAGCCCGCCGCCTCTCCCACCCACCCGATTGCACGCCCCGTCTCCACCCCTGGCGACACCACAGACGCGGTAGGAAAACATTGCATCCTCGAGCTCTACGACTGCGACTGCGCACGGCTCGATGACGAAGCTTTCCTCAGGGACACCATCACGACAGCAGCCAGACGTGCCGGTGCCACCCTGCTCAACCTGATCACCCACCGCTTCGA
>CAZBMT010000342.1:0-3190 GCA_964492645.1 uncultured Cyanobium sp.
TCCAGGCGATCCTGCCCCTGCGCGGCAAGATCCTCAACATCGAGAAGACCGACGACGCCAAGATCTACAAGAACACCGAGATCCAGGCCCTGATCACCGCCCTGGGGCTGGGCATCAAGGGCGAGGATTTCGAGGAGAAGAATCTCCGCTACCACCGCATTGTCATCATGACGGATGCGGACGTCGACGGCGCCCACATCCGTACCCTGCTTCTCACCTTCTTTTACCGCTATCAGAAGGCGCTGGTCGAGGGGGGCTACATCTACATCGCCTGTCCTCCCCTGTACAAGGTGGAGCGCGGCAAGAACCACAATTACTGCTACAACGAAAACGATCTCAAGAAGGTGCTGGAAAGTTTCGGTGAGAAGGCAAACTACAACATACAGCGCTTCAAGGGCCTGGGCGAAATGATGCCCAAGCAGCTCTGGGAGACCACCATGGACCCGGAGACCCGCATGATGAAGCGGGTGGAGATCGAGGATGCCCTCGAGGCCGACCGCATCTTCACGATCCTGATGGGCGACAAGGTCGCCCCCCGCAGGGAATTCATCGAAACCCACAGCGCCGAGCTGGATTTCGCCCAGCTCGACATCTGATGCGCCCGCGTCCCGTGATGCTGCTGCCGGCCTGGCGCTGGGCCGCTCTTCTGGGATTCGCCCTGATGGCCCCCGCCGCCCTGCCCGCCGGCGGCGGCGAGCGGCGCCTGCCGGAGGTGCGGCGGCGGGAGCGCCAGGCCGAGCCCCTGATCAGCAGCGGCAGCCTCGGGCTGCACTGCGCCCCCCGCTGTCAGGCACCGGTGCTGGTGCGCCTGGAAAACGGCACCCCGCTGCGGGTGCTGCGGGAATGGCTGGAGCCCGGCGGCCGCCGCTGGCTGCGGGTGGAGACCTCCACCGCCGACTGCCGGGCCAGCCGGGGTTGGCTGCCCGGCTGACCCCGACGCCAGCGGGAACAGCCTCCGCAGGCTCAGGCCGCCAGTGCCTTCTCGATCGCGGCGGTCAGTTCGGCCCCGTCCGGTTCCACGGAGCTCTTGAAGCGGGCCACCACGGCGCCGTCCCTGCCGATCAGGAACTTCTCGAAGTTCCAGGCCACGTCGCCGGCGGGTTCGGCCTGGGTGAGGGTGTCGTAAGGGGGCGTCTTGGAACCGGTGGCGTGCACCTTTTCGAACAGCTCGAAGCCGACGCCGTAGGTGGTGGAGCAGAACTGCTGGATCTCTTCGAGGGTCCCCGGCTCCTGGGCACCGAAGTCGTTGCAGGGGAAGCCCAGCACGGCGAAGCCCTGGGCGCCGAAGCGGTCCTGGAGGGCCTGCAGGCCGGCGTACTGGCGGGTGAAGCCGCAGCGGCTGGCCACGTTGACGATCAGCAGCACCTGGCCGGCCCACTCGCCGAGGCGGCGCTCCTGGCCGGCGGCGGTGCGCACCACCACGTCGCTCACGTTGACGGCCATGGGTTCCTGGGGAGAGGAGAACGCCGCGGACCCTAGCGGCTCAGCCCATACACTCGTACCCACCGGCATCCGAGGAGCGATGGCTGAGGCCTCCGCCGTCGCCGAGGTGGTGGCCCGCCAGCTGGAGGGTCTGCTGCAGGCGGGCAACTACGACGGCGCCAAACTGCTGCTGCAACCCGTCCAGCCGGTGGATTCCGCCGAAGCGATCGGCACCCTGCCGCGCACGCTGCAGGCCCTCGCCTTCCGGCTGCTGCCCAAGAACGAGGCCATCGAGGTCTACGAGTACCTCGACGGATCGGTGCAGCAGAGCCTGCTGGAGCGGCTGCGCTCCGGCGAGGTGCTGGAGCTGGTGGAGGAGATGTCCCCGGACGACCGGGTGCGGCTCTTCGATGAACTGCCGGCCAAGGTGGTGCGGCGGCTGCTGGCGGAGCTGAGCCCGGCGGAGCGGCGGGTCACGGCCCAGATGCTGGGCTACGAGGCCGAGACCGCCGGTCGCCTGATGACGACCGAGTTCATCGACCTCAAGGAATTCCACAGCGCCCAGCAGGCCCTCGACATCGTGCGCCGCCGGGCCCGGGACACCGAGACCATCTACAGCCTCTACGTGACCGATGCCTCCCGGCACCTCAGCGGCATGCTGTCGCTGCGGGACCTGGTGACGGCCGATCCGGAGGACCGGCTCGGGGACGTGATGACCCGGGAGGTGATGAGCGTCACCACCGACACCGACCAGGAGGAGGTGGCCCGGGTGATCCAGCGCTACGACTTCCTGGCGGTGCCGGTGGTGGACCGGGAGCAGCGGCTGGTGGGCATCGTCACCGTCGACGACGTCATCGATGTCATCCAGCAGGAGGCCACCCGCGACCTTTACGCCGCCGGTGCCGTGCAGGCCGGTGATGAGGACGACTACTTCCGCAGCAATCTGTTCACCGTGGCGCGGCGCCGGGTGGTGTGGCTGCTGGTGCTGCTGGTGGCCAACACCGGCACCTCGGCCGTGATCGCCTCCGAGCAGCAGGTGCTCAAGCAGGTGGTGCTGCTGGCGGCCTTCATCCCGCTGCTGATCGGCACCGGCGGCAACGTGGGCGCCCAGAGCTCCACCGTGGTCATCCGGGGCCTCAGCACCCAGCGGCTGCAGTCGCTCGGCCCCTGGCGCACGATCGGCCGGGAGCTGGTGGCCGGGGCGCTGCTGGGCGCCCTGCTGGCGGTGGTGGTGGTGCCCTGGGCCTGGACCATGGGCGGCAGTGCGCTGGTGGCCACTGCGGCCGGCATCAGCCTGGTGGCCATCACCACCCTGGCCGCCACCGCCGGAGCGGCCCTGCCCCTGTTGTTCGACCGCCTGGGCCTGGATCCGGCCCTGATGTCGGCCCCGTTCATCACCACGGCCACCGACGTGGCTGGCGTGTTCATCTACCTCAGGACCGCCCAGCTGCTGCTGCCCCGGCTCGGCGGCGGCTGATCGGCCGGGGCCTGGTTTCGTGATGTTGCCGTTTCTGAGAGGAGTTCACACTTCTTGATGTTACGCTTTACAGACAGTTATGGATCGGATCCATGGTCGTCGCCCTCGCCTTCGCCCAGTCCTCGACCTCCGACGCGGTCCACGTGGCCGAGACGCTCCAGGTGTCCGACACGGTCCAGACCGTCGTCCGCGCCTCCCCCGGCCGCTCCATGCCGCCGGTGGACGGCGACCTGGTCCGCTCCTACCTGCGGGACATCGGCCGCGTGCCGCTGCTCAGCCATGAGCAGGAGA
>CAZBMT010000343.1:0-3187 GCA_964492645.1 uncultured Cyanobium sp.
GCCAGGGGCCCTGCTCGGGGATGTCCAGCCCCTCCTCGGCCGCATCGGGCTGCCAGTCGGCCAGGTCGAAGCGGACGGTGACGCTGGTTTCGGCGGCCTTGCCCTCCCTCAGCACGGCGCTGTTGATCAGGTCGGGGAGGCGCTCGGCCCGCATCCCCCGGCTGGTGGCCAGGCCCAGGCAGAACAGCACCGCGTCGAGGATGTTGCTCTTGCCGGAGCCGTTCGGGCCTGTGACCACGGTGAAACCCTCCTGCAGCGGGATGGTCATCGACCCACCGAAGGACTTGAAGTGCGTGAGCTCGACCTGATTGATGTGAACCAACAGGCCCGTGCGCCGAGCAGATCGAATTTAACCGAGGTGCTGACGATCACAAGCCCTCCTTCCTACGGTGATGCGGTGCAGCCGTCGCACGGAGCGCCCCATGGAAACGGACACCCCCATCCCCGAGTCCCCGGCGGCCCCCGCCCCCGCCCCGGCGCCCGCCGGCAGCGGCGAGGCCCAGCAGGTGCAGAACCAGTTCCGGGAACGCTTCGAGAGCCTGCTGCCCACCATCCAGAAGGAGTGGCCCGAGGTGGCCCGCCACACCCTGGAGGCCACCCGGGGCAGCTTCGATCACGTGGTGGAGGTGATCAGTCGCCAGAGCGGGCTCACCACCGCTGGCGTCAAGCAGCAGCTCCTCGACCTGGTCAACGTCACCGGTGAGCAGGCGGGCCATGTGGTGGATTCGCTGCGGCCCCTTGAGGAGCAGCTGGAGCACCTGCTCGATGAGCTCAACAGCACCCTGCGGCCCCGGATCGAGAAGCCGGTGCGGGAGCGGCCCCTGATGGCCCTCGGCATCGCCGCCGGCGTGGGGCTGCTGGTTGGCCTCCTGCTGTCGTCGGGCCGGCGTTCGGCATGACCGGTCCGAACTTCAGCCGGGTCACGGCCCTGATCAGTTCGGTGATGGACCTGCACGTCCGCATCGCCCTGCAGGAGGCCGACAGGGAGAAGCGGCGCCTGGTGGGCGGCGGGGTGATGCTCGGCCTGGGCCTCACCCTGATGACCCTGGCACTGGTGGCGGCCGAACTGGTGCTGCTGCTGTGGATCCGCGAAGCCTTCCGCCTCAGCTGGCTGCAGGCCGCGGCGGCCGTGGCCACCATCGACCTGGTGCTGGCCGGCATCAGCCTGCGCATCGGCGGCCTGATGCTCAAGGGCCCCTATCTGCCGGAGACCACCGCCGGCCTGATGCGCACCACCCGGGCGATCACGGGCAAGTTCTGAGGCCTGCCAGGCTCAGAAGCCCAGTTCCAGCCGCAGGCTGCGCAGGGTGCCCCGGTCGGCCCGGGCGGTGTCGGACACCTCCAGGGTCCAGGTTCCGCTGGGGTCCTTGCCCTTCAGGCCCGCCAGGGCGGGGGCATTCACCGCGTCGTAGGTGACCTTGAGGTTGTCGGTGCCGCCGCCGGCGCGGTCGTGCAGCAGCACGGGGGCGGCCCCGAGGGCGGCGGGCGGCAGCAGCCGCACCACCAGATCGCCGATGTACGTGTGGTCGAGATCCACCGTCACCCGGATCGACTGCAGGGGTCCCGGAGCGGCCACCGGCAGGGTGAGGGTGGCGGTCTGGAAGTCGTTGATCGGCACGTCCTGCACCGCCTGGAACACCAGGGCCGCCGCCGGCTGGGGCGGGCGGGCCAGCTCCACCGCCCGGCGGGCACTCACCCGTCCGTAGCCGTAGAAGGGGCTGCGGCCGCCGGCGTCGTAGTTGCCGCCGGTGGGGTCGATGCGCACGCAGGCCTGCCGCAGGATCTCCCGCACCTCGTCCCAGCGCAGGGCCGGGTTGCGGGCCAGCACCAGGGCCGCCACCCCGGCCACGCCGGGGCAGGCGCTGGAGGTGCCGCCGAAGGAATTGGTGTAGTGGCCCGCCGGATCCCCCTTCTGGGGGGCGCCCTGGTTGTATCCGGCCACCCCGGAACGGTCGGTGGTCCAGATGCCGGGGGTCAGGGAGGGGCGGCCGTCACTGCTGGGAAAGCAGCACCACACGGCCCGGCCGAAGTCGCTGTAGGCGCTGCGTTTCGAGAGGTCGTTGCAGGCCGCCACGGCGATCACCTTGCCGTAGCTGGCATAACCGTCGTTGTCGACGCTTTCGTTGCCGTTGCCGGCCGCGAACAGCACCACGCAGCCCCTGCCGCCGCGGCCCTGGCTGGTGGCGAAGTCGATCGCCAGCCGGGTGGAATCCGGCAGCGGCACCACCTGGCGGTGCACCGGGTCGTTCGGGTCCCACCAGGCCCCGTCCGGTGGGCCCCAGCTGCAGGAGATCACATCGGCGCCGTTGCGGGCCGCCCAGAAGAACGCGTCCGCCTCCGCCTGGGAACCCAGGCCGGAGGCCAGCCGGATCGGGATCAGCCGGGCGCCGGGGGCCACCCCCGTGGATCCGAACAGGCCGTTGGCGCAGGCCACCCCGGCGCAGGCGGTGCCGTGGTCCTCGCCGCGGCCCGGGCGCGGGTCGCCGCTCCGGCGGGTCACATCGCGTGGGGCGACGATCTTGCCGGAGGAGCGGAATTCCTCGTGGTCGAGGTCGAAGCCGTCGTCCACCACCGCGATGATCGCCCCGCTGCCGTCGCTGAGGGCCCAGGCTGCCTCCACCTCGGCGTGGGCATCGACGAGCCGGCCGTTGACGGCGGTGGCTTTGAGGTGCCACTCGGACGAGAAGGCCCGGCGGCGCTGGCGGCTGGTGCTCACCAGTTCCGGATGGCACAGAGCGACGCTCTCCTCGGCCAGGAGGGTCTCGGCGATCGCGAACACCGCCAGCCCGCTGTTCTCCGGAGCGGCCACGAAGTAGGCGTTGCGGGCATAGCTCAGGCCACGCTTGAGGGCCAGGCCGAGACGTTGCAGCACGGCCTCGCAGGCCTCCGGCTCCGCGTCGTCGTCGAACTTGACGAACAGATTCTCCGTGTAGACCACCGGCCTGCCGTTGGCATCGACCAGAACGCGGCCGGCGAAGTCGATGCCCGGTTCCTCCTTGAGCAGGCGGCGGGCGGCATCACGCAGGGCCCCATCGGCCTGGGGGACCCGGGTGCTCAGCAATTCGACCCCCGCCTCCCGGAAGCGCGTGAGGCTCTCGAACTGGGCCAGGACCCGGTGCGACTCGGCGCTGACCGTCGCCACTTCGAAGGGCCGCTCCGGCATCACCGCCTGGCGATTGAGGGTGCG
>CAZBMT010000344.1:0-3172 GCA_964492645.1 uncultured Cyanobium sp.
ACTGCGTCACGCCGCTCAACTGGCTGGAGCGGATGATCCAGTTCAAGGAGAAGGCGCTCAAGCAGGGCGACAACGTCTCCGCCGGCCTGCTGGATTATCCGGTGCTGATGGCCGCGGACATCCTTCTCTATGACGCCGATCGGGTGCCTGTGGGGGAAGACCAGAAGCAGCACCTGGAGCTGGCCCGTGACATCGCCCAGCAGCGCATCAACGCCCGCTACGCGCCGGATCCGGAGCACCCCGTCATCAAGGTGCCCGAGCCCCTGATCCTGAAGGAGGGGGCCCGGGTGATGAGCCTCACCGACGGCAGCAGCAAGATGAGCAAGAGCGACCCCAACGAGGGCTCCCGCATCACCCTGCTGGACCCGCCCGAGGTCATCACCCGCAAGATCAAGCGCGCCAAGACCGACCCGGTCATGGGCCTGGAGTTCGGCAACCCGGAGCGGCCTGAGGCCGACAACCTGCTCGGCCTCTACGCCCTGCTCTCCGGCGTGGGCCGCGAACGGGCGGCGGCGGATTGCGCCGCCATGGGCTGGGGGGCCTTCAAGCCCATGCTGGCGGACGCTGCGGTGGAGGCCCTGCGGCCCCTCCAGCAGCGCTATGCGGAGCTGCGCAGCGACCCGGGTCACCTCGAGGCGGTGCTCAGGGACGGGAGGGAGCGGGCTTCAGCCGTGGCCGCCGCGACCCTGCAGCGGGTGCGGGGTGCCCTCGGCTTCCTGGCTGTGGATTGAATCTGAGGCCGGTCCCGCTGGCAAGGGGGCCGGGAAAAGCGTGAATCAATCGTTATGCATTGATCACGACAACTGATCGTTCGTCGCGGGTGTACGGCGAGATTTCGATTCTCCGGTCGGTGCGGTAGGTGGTCGCCGGTTCCCTGTGCCACCCCCTCTCCTAACTGAAATTCTCCTGAATGCCCGCCTCCAGGTCAGGGCTGGCGAGCACATCGACGCCCGTTCTGTCCAGTACGGGCGCCGGGATCTCGCTTTCAGGTTCGGACCGGAGCAGGGTCAGGCATCCCTGACGACCGCTTGCCCTTGCGTCGCCCCCTTCCGCCGCCGCCGAAGCCCCTCCAGCGTGGCCCCCTCACCCTGGTGCTGCTCCTGATGCTGCCGATGGTGCAACGCCCCGCCGCCCCCGTACCGCCGGCGGCCGTCCGGCCCCCCGCCCAACCCCCTGCCCGGCCGGTGGTGGCCAGCGCCCCCGGCCCCTACGGGATCACCCCCGAGCGGCGGGCCCTGCTCAACACGATCCGCTACGCCGAGGGCACCTGGCTGGGCGGCAGCGACGACGGCTACCGGGTTCTCTACGGCGGGGACCGCTTCGGCGACCTCAGCCGTCACCCCGACACCGTGGTGCGACGCGGCTATGCCAGTGCCGCCGCCGGCGCCTACCAGTTCCTGCCCCCCACCTGGGACCGGGCCGCCGAACGCCTGGGGCTCCGGGACTTCGGCCCCACCAGCCAGGACCAGGCCGCCCTGCACCTGATCCAGCAGCGCGGCGCGCTGGAGAGCTTCGACCGCCAGGGCCTGACGCCCGAGGTGCTGGCACGGCTGGCACCGGAGTGGGCCTCCCTGCCGACCCTGGCGGGCGACAGCCATTACGGCCAGCCGGTGAAGTGCCGCACCGAGCTGCAACGCTTCTACCAGCGCGAACTTGAGCGGCAGCGACGCCTCACCAGCGCCTGAGCCCGCTCAGGGCTCCCGATAGACCACCCGGCCCCGTTCGTCGTTGCCCACATCCAGCAGGTGGTTGAGCAGCAGCCGCTCAATCTCTCCGCTGACCACACGGCTGTCGGCCTGGGGGGGCAGCTGGAGCTCCAGCAGGGCGTCGTTGAGGGTGAAGCCCCCCTTGCCGGTGCGGCGGGCGAGCTGGAGCAGCTGGCGTTCGATCGGCGGATAGGCCGCTGTCTCGCGGCCCGCCAGGGCCTCCTCCAGCAGCAGCGACTGGTTGGCCTGGCGCACCATGTCGGGCAGCAGCACCAGATCCAGCAGCTGACCGATGCCGCAGAGCCCGAAGGTGAGCAGCCAGAGGGTGCCGCTCAGGGGCTTGCGGTTGTAGAAGCGCGGCAGGCCGAACACCCCCACCAGGCAGGTGCACCACAGCAGGTAGCTGAGGGCGACGCTGCGGCGCTCGGCGGACCGGTTGAGCCCCGGCCCGACGGGGCCGCCGGGGGCTGGCCGCTGCACTGCGCTCGGGACGGGTCCTGGCGTGGATCGGGCGGCCATCACGGTGCTCAACCCCTCCAACTTAGGGCCGATCGCCGGTGGTTCCGGCCCCCGCCGCACCCGCCGCCCGGGGAAGCCTCGGTGGGCCTGGATACCATGCCTGCAACAGGTTGCCTCCATGACGTCCGCGCCCCCTTCGCCGGTGCCACCGGCCTCCAGCCCCGCCGCCGCCGGTGATGCCCCCGCCGAGGGGGCCGCCATCGTGCTGCCGAAGACAAGCGAGAGCCCCCAGCTGCTGCGGATCCGCCATTCGATGAGCCACGTGCTGGCCATGGCCGTGCAGAAGCTCTTCCCCAGGGCCCAGGTCACCATCGGTCCCTGGACCGAGAGCGGCTTCTACTACGACTTCGACCACCCCGAACCCTTCACCGACGCCGATCTCAAGGCGATCCAGAAGGAGATGGGTCGCATCATCGCCCGCAGGCTGCCCCTGGAGCGCATCGAGGTGAGCCGCGAGGAAGCGGGGCGGCGGATCCGGGCCCAGAACGAGCCCTACAAGCTGGAGATCCTGGAGGGGCTCAGCGAGCCGATCACCCTCTACACCCTGGGCGACCAGTGGTGGGACCTCTGCGCCGGCCCCCATGTGTCCCATACCGGCGAACTCAACCCGAAGGCCTTCGCCCTCGAAAGCGTGGCCGGGGCCTACTGGCGCGGCGATGAGAACAAGGCCCAGCTGCAGCGCATCTACGGCACCGCCTGGGAAACCCCCGCGCAGCTGGCGGAATACCTCCGCCGCAAGGAGGAAGCGAAGCGGCGCGACCACCGCCGGCTGGGCACCGATCTCGACCTCTTCTCGATCGAGGAGGAGGCCGGCGCCGGCCTTGTCTTCTGGCACCCCCGCGGCGCCCGCATGCGGCTGCTGATCGAGGACTTCTGGCGGCAGGCCCATTTCGAGGACGGCTACGAGCTCCTCTACACGCCCCATGTGGCCGACCTCAGCCTCTGGA
>CAZBMT010000345.1:0-3170 GCA_964492645.1 uncultured Cyanobium sp.
AGACAGTGCAGCACGATCGCCCGCGGATCGGCCTCGGCCAGCAGGTCCTCGTCGAGGCACCAGCCGCTGAAGGCCTGCTCCCGCTGGGCCTGCTCCTCCTCCTGGCCCATGGAGGCCCACACGTCGGTGTAGAGCACATGGGCTCCCCGGGCCGTCGCCACCGGGTCCTGCAGCACCGTGATGGCGCTGCGCCCGCCGGCGAGCGAGCGGGCCTGCTCCACCACCGCCGGGCTGGGGGCGAAGCCGTCCGGGCTGCCGATGCGCACCTCCATCCCCAGCAGGGCGCCGACGAGCATCAGCGAGTGGGCCATGTTGTTGCCGTCGCCCACGTAGGCCAGGGTGAGGCCGTGCAGGTCGCCGAGGCCGTGGCCGAAGCGCTCCTGGATCGTCAGGGCATCCGCCAGGGCCTGGCAGGGATGCTCCAGGTCGGTGAGGGCGTTGATCACCGGGATCGAGGCCCAGTGGGCGTAGTCGACCAGGTCCTCCTGGGCGAAGGTGCGGATCGCCAGCGCATCGCAGTAGCGGCTCAGCACCCGGGCCGTGTCGGCGATCGGCTCGCCCCGCCCCACCTGGGTGACGGCCGGGTTGAGGTCGATCGTCTGACCGCCGAGCCGGGCCATGGCGACGATGAAGCTCACCCGGGTGCGGGTGGAGGCCTTGGAGAAGATCAGCCCCAGCACCCGGCCCGCCAGGTCGATGCGTCGCTCGCCGCTCTTCAGCTGGCGGGCCAGCTCCAGCAGGGCGAGGGTCTGGGGACCGTCGAGGTCGGCCGAGGAGAGCAGATCGCGGCCCCTGAGGGCGGCGAGCGGGGCTGAGGGGGACACCATGGCCCACGTCCCAAAGAACCCTTATGCGAGATCGACCCCCCCCACGTCAAGGGCAGGGGCGCAGGCCGTGGCGCGCGGGGGCTGGGCCGGGCTGATACCGAGGAGGAGGATGAAGCGAGGACTGGGACAGGCGCCGGACGCTTCCCAGCAGGCGAAGGTGGGGTCCGCCTGCGGAGCACCCCAAGCACGTTCCGCGCCAGCTGGAAGGCCAGGGAGGGGCGATGGAATGCAACACCACCGACCCTTGTGGTGGCTCAGTTCCAGTCCATCTCCACCCTGCCAGGCCAAGGAGGTTTGCATTGTCACCTCCGTACGACTGCATCACGAATCCACCCCCAGGCAGCTCTACCCCAGGCACGTGCTTCGACGCGTAGCCCAGGGGGATGGGAGCGGAATCCCCGCTGCCAGGACGGTGGGCAAGCAGCCCTGGAGGAAGCGTCTCACCTCTCCTCGCAATGCTTCAGAGGTGCAAGGGAATGGACAGCCTTCCTCTCAGTCGGTCACGAAGGCGTTGCAGTGACCCATACCCTTCGAGAAAAGGACGCAAACCGAGCAAGCGAATCAGAGACAGGATCCTGGGATTCCTTTCACAGCCGGAATCGGGCAGAAAGGAGGGGTCGAGCTGGTAGATCCTGGCAAGCAGAAGTCGGCACTGAATAGGATCGTGGCGTGCAAAACAACGCAGGAAGTCGTAATAGCGGCGGGCCAGCAACTGTCTGCGCGTGGGGGTGAGTTGACCACTCTGCAGCAACATCGCTTCTACTTTGGTGTAGATGTAATGCCGTGTAGTCATTAATTCACGATACATTGAATGCCCTTTATGGCGCCGCCCTTGAATGGAGTTATCGTGTAATCTCCAGTAATAACTGATCGAATCAACGCTCTTCACCAAGCCGCCACGCGCCGCCATTCGACAGAACCAGTCATAGTCGTCAATGACAGCGGTTCGAGGGTCCCACTCCTGATCGCCAATATAGCTGCGTTTATACAGAGCAGCTGCTGTATAGGGCATTGATTCGCCCCGTAAGATGGCCTCGATTAGTCGATCGGGGCTTGGTGGTGTAAACGCCTTGATTTTGTTCTTCAGAAAGCGGCCCCTATCATTGGCATCGATGGCAGTGACGGCCCAGCGAGCCATCACGATGTCAGCATCACTGAGCTGAGCTTCCCTGCATTCTTCTTTGAACCCCCGAGGTTGAATAAGGTCGTCATGGTCTAGAAACTTCACATAAAGTCCTCTTGCAATGGCTAGTCCCGCATTGCGTCCGGCGGCCCCGGATCCAGTATTGGATTCAAGTCGATGAAGCCGGATGAATGGAAATTGCTGCAGAATTCGTTCGGGAGTGCCGTCAGTCGAGCCATCATCGATAACCAGGATCTCAACTGGAACCCCCTTGATCTTCATGCAGGAGGTGAGGGTCGCTTCCAGCGTCTGCCCACCATTGTAGGTGGGAATAACTATCGATACAAAGGGAATATCCACATTGCCTCTGGATGTCAGTCCGATGCCTGTGAAGGTCACTTGGTGCTCTTCCGAATCAGCATGCAGTCATCAGAGAATTCTCAATGATCAGGTGGCTGCCATCGAATCACTGGGCATCACGCTGTTTGCCAGCAGTTGCTTGAGTTCCTCGCCTTCGATGACCTCCTTCTCGAGGATCTTGTGGGAGATGGTCTCCAGCAACTCGCGGTTGTGGTGCAGGATCGCCAGGGCCCTTTCGTGGGCCCGATCCACCAGCCCGCGCACCTCCTTGTCGATCTCCAGGGCGGTGGCGTCGCTCACGGCCCGGCGGGGGTTGGAGTTCCCCCCCAGGAAGCGACTGCCGCCCTGCTTGTCGTAGGCGAGGGGGCCGAGGGTCTCGCTCATGCCGTAGGTGCCAATCATCTGCTCGGCGATGTCAGTGGCGCGCTGCAGGTCGTTGGCGGCGCCGGTGGTGACCTCGCCGAAGACCACCTCCTCGGCGGAGCGTCCACCCAGAAGGGTGGCGATCTGGCCTTCGAGATCCTCCTTGGAATTCAGGAACCGCTCCTCGGTGGGCAGCTGCAGGGTGTAGCCCAGGGCGGCCATGCCCCGGGGCACGATCGAGATCTTCGCCACCTTGCTGCCGCCCGGCATCAGGTGCCCCACGATCGCGTGGCCCACCTCGTGGTAGGCCACCACCTTCTTCTCGTCGGGTTGCAGCACCCGGCTTTTCTTCTCCAGGCCTGCCACCACCCGTTCGATGGCTTCGTTGAGGTCGGCCTGCTCCACGGTGGTGCGGTAGGCCCGGGCCGCCAGCAGGGCCGCCTCGTTGACCAGGTTGGCCAGGTCGGCGCCGGCGAAGCCGCTGGTGGCCTGGGCGA
>CAZBMT010000346.1:0-3164 GCA_964492645.1 uncultured Cyanobium sp.
CCAACCCCTCGGCGATCAGCGTGGGGTCATCGGTGGCGCAGTGCTGCCCGAGCAGGTACTCGAGCACGTAGGTGGGCACCACGGCGTTCTGCTTGAGCTCAGTGGTGAGGTCCTTGCGCACCACCAGGCCAGGGAAGTGCTCCAGGATCTTCTGGTCCAGGGGGGTATGCGCTGCAGGATCCATGGGCATCACCAGAAGGTGCGGCAGGGAAAGGAGGAGAGCTGGGGATCGGCGGTGAGCAGCACCAACCGCTCCAGTTCGGCCTGGGCGGCGAGCATGCGATCAAAGGGATCGCGGTGGGCCTGGATGTAGGCGCCGGCCCGCAGGCCATGGGCCAGGGCGATGGGAAGGGGCTGGAAACCATCAGCCTGCAGCAGCCCGGGCAGATCGCCGATGGCCTGCTGCAGCTCGGGCAATTTGCCCTGATGGTGCTTGAGGCTCAGCTCCCACACCGAGGCCGCACTCACCAGCACCGTGGTGGCAGGGTCGGCGAGCAGGGGCTGCACCGTCTGAGAGAGCCGTTCCGGCTCAAACCACCACCAGAGCAGCACGTGGCTGTCGAGCAGATAACCCACCGCATCGCTCATCGCTGGAAAACCTCAGGCAGCAGCTGGCTTTCGTCCCAGCTGGCCAGCTCGTCGGCGGCCATCGGCTCGAGCAGCGCCCCAGGGTTGCGCAGGGGGCCCTGGCTGCGCAGCCGCCCGGGGATCCGCTGGGGCGGCGGCGGCTCCAGGGGCATCAACCGTGCCCAGGGTTTGCCGGCCTTAGCCAGCAGGATGGTTTCGCCGGCATGGGCGTCGTCGATCAGGCGCGATAGGTGGGTCTTGGCCTGATGCACGTTCACGATGCGCGGCGCCCCGCGCTGCGCAGATGGACCTGACTCCATGACATCGCGACCCGACGAGGCTCTTAGCTTAGGCATGGACTAAGGCCATCAGAAGTCGTCAAAGTCGCTGCCGAAGGGCCGCTGCAGTTTCAGTTCCACCGTCTTGTAGGGCACGGGGGTGGCCACTCCCTCCAGCAGTTGCTCAATGCGCAGCTCCAGCAACTGGTTGTTGTAATCAACGGCGGCGTTGGAGAGCTCGAGAATCACATGCTGTTCACGTTCACGGGCTTCGCTGGCGGTTGAGTCCAGGAGCACGGTGCGGGGTTCGCAGAGCAGTGCCCCGTCAGCCCTGGCCACCAGCGAGACGCGCAACTGCAGCGGCAGGCGCCTGCGGGGCTCCACCGGATCGAGCTGAAAGAGCCCAAAGGACACCCGGCTGGTGGTGATCTTGGCGGGCACCCGCAGCAGCTCGGCCTCCACCACGCGGCTCTCATCCTTGCGCTCCTTCCTGAGCCGGATCACCGGCACCACCACCTCCTGCAGGGAGGTGCCGCCGTGCACGAAGCGCGAGCCGGAACCCTTGCGGGGATAGCGATCGAGACCGAGGGGGAACACCGCTTCCCAGCTGCCGCTGAGGCCCATCTGAGCAGCCGTGAACACCTTCTGGCCCGCGCTGGGTTGGATGGCGGTGCCCAGGGCAAAGCGGCGGTTCTTGTAGCTGAGCTCCTTGGCGGCAGGGAACTCAGAGCGATCGTTGGCATCCACCGGCTGCTGCTGAAACAGGAAGCCGTGATCGGCGGTGATCACGGCCTGGCTGCCCTTGAGGCTGGTGATCTTGCGCAGGATCGATACCAGCTCATCGAAAGCCTGCTCCACCGCCTGGCAGGTGTCCGCTTCACTCTCGCGCTTGTCGCCGATCCGATCGATGCGGTTGTGATACACCACGATCAGGTCGTGCTCCTTGATCAGCTCGGCGCCTTCTTTGGTGGTGGGCAGGTTGAGGAAGTCTTCCGCCAGGATCGCCTTGGCGCGGCCGTTGGTATGGGCTTTGAGGATCTTGTCGCGGTTCTCGGTGCCCGTGGCGCTCTGGCCATCCACCACAGCGGTGCCATCGGTGGGGTTGATGCCGAGCTGCGCTCCCGGCAGCAAGGCCGCCATGCCCAGCTGGGTATAGGAGGGCAGTACCCCCAGCAGGGCCTCCACCTCGGCGTTCCAACCCTTGCCGGCCTGGCTGTTGAGGCGGTCGGCGAAGTCTCGAGCGGCCTCGTAGCGCAGGGCATCGGAGATCACCACGAACAGGCGCTTGAGGCCCCTGGCGCTGAGGGGGGCATGCACGTAGCGCATGTGGAACTCCTGTTGCCGCGGCAGGGTGGTGGAGCTCCAGGCGCTGAGCTGACTCACCTGATCACTCCAGCGGTTGGTGAGCGGCAGCAGCACGTTGTTCACGTACTGGCTTTCGAGCCATTCCCGCAGCGGCTTGAACAGTCCTGGCTGCTGGTAGGTGCGGGCGTGAAAGATGCAGCGGCGGTAAGCCTGATCCAGCCGCCACCAGCTGTTGCGATAGCGCTGCAGGCCCTCCTCGAAACTGGGCACCTGCAGATCTGCCTTGCTCAGAAGCTGGCGGAAGCTGATGGCCTGCTCCAGGGCTCGGTAGCCGTGCTGGTGCTTCTCAAACCAGCAGGAGGTGCTGCGATGGCGGATCGATTCCTGCAACTCGGCGTCAGGGGCGTCTGCCTGAAAACGCCGCAGCAGGCGGCTGAGCACGTAGCGCTCGATCAGCTCATAGCTGTCGTCATCGCCGGCTTCGTAGCTCTCGGGAACGCCATTGAGCTGCTCTTCGATCCGAAGCACACCGGCAAGATGGTCGCTCCACTGCTCGAAAGCGGCCCTGCCCTTGAGGCTGTCTTTCCAGATGCTGAGAAACACCCGGGCATGGGGTTGCAGCTCGCCTGCGGGCCCGATTGTGCTGACGCTGTTGAACAGGGCGACGGCGAAGTCGCGCAGGTTGGGCTCTGGGGTGCGGTAGCCGAACTTGTCGGCCACAGCCTGCCAGAAATGGCCGCTCAACTGAGCGCCGCCGAAGCTGGCCTCGACGGGGTCACTGCCGTCCTTGTCGGCGGGATCCAGCTGGCTGAAGGCGTGCAGCAGCAGCTTGTCGATGTCAGGCGGCTGCTTGGCCAGCACGGCCAGCATCTTGAGCCGCACGGCCACGTCGTCGTCGTTGGGACGCAGCAGTTCCTTGAGCTTGCTGGTGCGAACCGGTGAGCGGAAGAAGGCCTTGTGCTGCTGGGCGAGCTCCTTGAACTCCAGGGTCAGGCCGGCGTCCTGGATGTCGAG
>CAZBMT010000347.1:0-3156 GCA_964492645.1 uncultured Cyanobium sp.
CCGCCGGCCGGAAGGCCGAGCATCTGGTTGAAGTCGCAGTCGTACAGGAAGCCCTGCCAGTCGACGCTGAGCGTGGTGCGGCACATCACCTGGGCCAGGTTGGCCGGGTTGTGGTGCCGGCGCAGCAGCTCCACGTACGCCTCCAGCTGCCCCTGCTGGCGCAGCACCGCCGCGAAGCGCTGGATGGGCATGTTGGTGATCGTGAACAGGCGGTTGAAGCGCAGGCCGAAGCGAAGGGCCAGCTCCCGCCGGTAGTCGGCCTCAAGGGCGGTCTGGGGGGGCGGCAGGCGGGGGCCCTGGGGGTTGTACACCAGATCCAGCTCCAGGCCGGAGTCCGCATCGCCGTAGCCGAGGCCGTTCAGCTGGCGCAGGCCCGCGAGGCTGCGCTCGAACACCCCATCACCGCGCTGCCGGTCGACGTTGTCGGCGAGGTAGCAGGGCAGGGAGGCCACCACCTTCACCCCCTGGCGGGCCAGGAAGGCGGCCAGGTCCTCCTGGCCGGGCTCGCTGAGGATCGTGAGATTGCAGCGGTCGATCACCGCCACCCCCAGCTCCCGGGCCCGGCGCACCAGGTCGCGGAAGCCGGGATGCAGCTCCGGCGCGCCGCCGGTGAGATCGAGGCTGGCGATCGCCCGGGCCCGCAGCACCTCCGGCACCAGGGCGATGGTGGCCGGATCCATCATCTCGGTGCGGCTGGGGCCGGCGTTCACATGGCAGTGGCTGCAGCTCTGGTTGCAGCGGTAGCCGAGGTTCACCTGCAGGGTGTCGAGCCGGCCGCGGCTCAGGGCCGGGAAAGGCGGGGCCAGGGTGGTGGTGGGGCCGTTCAGATCGGCAACGCCCATGGGTGGAGGGTGGAGATACCGGAGGTACCGGCCGGGCGGCGAATCGGATGGGCCTGGCGGCAGCTCAGCTGGGCTGCGGTGCCGGTTCCTTCTGACCGCCGATCACGAGCCGAAGCAGAATCGGGGCCAGGAAGGTGGTGCCGATCACCATCAACAGGATGGCGGCCTCCAGGGCCGGAGTGAGGATGTTGGCCTGGGTGCCCAGACCCAGGAAGATCAGACCCACCTCGCCGCGGGGCATCATCCCCAGACCCACCACCAGGCGATTGGTGGGGTCCTTGCTGGTGTAGGTCCAGCCGGCGGCCACCTTGCCGGCCACGGCCACCACCAGCAGGAAGAGGGCCACCACCAGCCCCTCGCGGTTGGCCGGATCGAAGGGGTTGAGCACCGAGAGATCCATGCCGGTGCCGATCAGCACGAAGAACACCGTGGCGAACAGGGCCACCAGGGGCTTGACGGCGGCTTCGATGTCGTGGGTGTGCCTGGAGGCGCTGAGGATCAGGCCGGCGGCGAAGGCCCCGAGGGCGGCCTCCAGCCCGATCGCCTGGGCGGTGAAGCAGCAGAGGGTGAGCACCACGAAGCTGGCCACCGCCACATCACCGGGGGCCTTGAGCTGATCCACGACCCAGTCGAAGGCGGGGGCGGCGAAACGGCTGAGCACCAGGGCGACGGCCACGAAGACCACCGCCGCGACGCACAGCTGCACGACCGGCCCGAGGCTGAAGGAACCGCCACCGGCCAGGGACACCACCACCGCCAGGATGACGATGCCGAGGATGTCATCGAGCACGGCGGCACCGATCACGATCTGGCCCTCCTTGCGCTTCAGCCACTGCAGCTCTCCGAACACGCTTGCCGTGATGCCGATCGAGGTGGCCGTCATGGCGGCACCGGCGAACACGGCCGGGATGAACGGCACATGGAAGAGGTAGTAGAGACCAGCGGTGCCTGCGGCGAAGGGCAGCACCACACCGGTGAAGGCCACGGTGCCCGCCTGGATGCCCACGGCCACAAGTTCATCCAGCTCGCTTTCCAGCCCCGTCAGGAACAGCAGGGAGAACAGCCCGATCTCGGCCACCACC
The DNA here is from genome assembly GCA_964492645.1 of uncultured Cyanobium sp. Classification (GTDB taxonomy): domain Bacteria; phylum Cyanobacteriota; class Cyanobacteriia; order PCC-6307; family Cyanobiaceae; genus Cyanobium. The sequence continues at coordinate 1,925 of CAZBMT010000347.1, forward strand.
TTCAGGCTGGAAAACGTCTCGCTGTAGAGGGAACTGATCGACTCCGGGCTCATGCCGCCCAGGGAGCTCAGCATCCCGAGCAGAGCGCCGCTCAGCTGGGCCTGGGCCTCGGGGGGCACCACCAGGTGCAGGCCGGAGGCGCCGATGATCACCCCGGCGACCAGTTCGCCGAGGATGGTGGGCAGCTGGAGGCGCACCATCAGCTCGGCCATGAAGCGGGCGGCCACAAAAATGACCAGAAAACGGCCGACCCCGATGAGGGTCTCCGTGACTTCGACCTGGTGGCTGCCGACTTCCATCAGCAAGGTGGGCAGCAGATCCATCAGGTGGGGTACGGGTGGGAGCAGTTTTAGAAGGAAGGAGGCTGGAACTGTTGTCTGGACGACACCAGAAACGAATGGATCCCGTGATGGATCCGATCAGTGCTGGTGATCGATGGCGGTCATCGATGCCGATCGTCGACGCCAGGGGCCGGGCTGGGGAGAACCCATCCGTCCCGGCAGGAACGGATGGGTTCAGTGGGGCAGAGGACCCGGTTGATCAGAACTTGTGATCGCGCAGGGCTTCCACGGGGTAGATGTAGGTGATGATCGAGTAGTCCGCGTAGAACTTGGCTTCGATCTCTCGGGTGATGGTGTCGGCCAGCTCGCGGGTGCCGGTGAGCACCTCGATTTTCACATTGGAGAGGGTGTGAGACACGCTCGGCTCTCCCGTCGAGCGGACATTGCGGCTCCCTTCACCACCGGCTGCGTTGACGGTGTAACCGGTGGCGCCTGCCGCCTTGATGAGCTTGACGAGCTTCTTGGAGAGAACTTCCTCCGCAACGATCACAAGCTTCCAGACCTGTTGACTCATGGGTTTGACCTAAAGGGTGCTAGGCAGGGAATGGATGGGTGGATGAGAATCTATCGGCCGAGCATCACTTCGGCAATCCCGATGAACAGCGGGATGCAGATGGCGATGGCCACGGGAGTGCCGATGGCGGTGGAGGCACCGATGTAGGCCGAGGGATTCGCCGATGGGATGCCGGCACGCAGGGTGGGAGGGCCGGAGATGTCCGAGCTGGAGGCGGCGATCACGGCCAGAACGACCGCACCGCCGATGGTGAAGCCCGTGAGCTTGTGGATGATCAGACCGACGCCGAAGGCCAGGAAGCCATGGACGATGGGGGAGATGAAGGCGTAGATGGCGAACCACTGGGCCACCTTGCGAAGCTCGTTCATCCGCTGGGC
>CAZBMT010000348.1:0-3144 GCA_964492645.1 uncultured Cyanobium sp.
CCGGTGCTCGACCTCAGCCGCATCGCCATCGGCCCGGTGTCGCTGGGGGATCTGGCGGAAGGGACCTGGCGCAGGGTCGAACCGGGAGAATGGGGCCCCCTGGCCGCCGCTCCCTGAGCCCCCCTCCCTTGCCCACCCCGGCCAAGCCCCTGCTCCAGCGCCTGCGCGAGCGTCTGCCGGGCCGGCGCCGCCCCGTCCGTCCGGTCCTGGAGGAGCGGCCCCAGGATCCCCTGCTGCTGGCCGGCCAGCAGCTGCGGGAGGCCCGCGAGAGCCGCGGCCTTGGCCTGCGTCAGCTGGCCCTCGACACCCGCATCAGCACCGCCGTGCTGGAGGCCCTGGAGCGCGGCTGGCGCGACCGGCTGCCTGAGGCGGCCTACCTGCGCACGATGCTGCCGCTGCTGGAGCAGCACCTGGAGCTGCCCGCCGGCAGCCTCGATGGCGTGCTCCCGCCGGAGCGGGATCGCCAGCACGGGCGGCGACGGGACAAGGTGCTGCTGCGCTTCACCCCGGGCTCGATCGATGTCTTCACCACCTGGCAGGGCACGGTGCTCTATGCGGTGCTCTGCGCCGCGCTGATCTACGGGCTCAACCTGCAGCAGCGCCGGCTGGCCGCCCAGGGGCTGCATGTGCTGCGGCCGATCCCGCCCCTGAGCGCCGCGCAGAGCGAGCGTGCGGATCGGGAGGATGCGGACCGGGCGATCCTCGGCGCCTACCCCGACCTGCGCCCTCTGGGCAAGGCCGCCGCCGGCCAGGGGCTGCAGCGGTTGCGCCGCGAGACCAGCCAGAACCGGCCCGATCTCGCCCTCGGCCTGCTGCGCCTCGAGCTGGCCCGGCCCACCCGGGTGTCGCTGCGCAGCGAACGGGGCGTCGAAACCCAGCTGCCAGCGGTGCAGGGCAGCCTCAGCCTGCCGGTGCTGCCCCCCTTCAGCCTGCGGCTCGAGCCGGCCCCCCCGGCCGGATCCGTGCGCTGGAACGGTCAGCCGCTGGTGCCCGCGGCGGCTGCCGATCCAGGCGGGGTGGCGGCCGCGACCCAGGGCCAGGCCCAGTTCCTCTACCCGCCCCCGGCTCCGGCCGCCGCACCGCGCCCCCGGCCGTAGCGGGCCGCCATGGCCCCGAACCCCTGCAGGGGGCCCGCCAGGGCGGACACCGGCCGCGACAGCCGCCAGCTCCAGTTGCCGTCGATGGTGCCGGGGGTGTTGAAGCGGGCCTCGTCACCCAGCTCCAGCAGGTCCTGCAGGGGCACCACCGCCAGCTCGGCCGGTGAGGCCAGCGCCAGCTCCAGCAGTTGCCAGCTCGGCGCCCGCACCTCACCGCCCACCACCGCCGCGACCCGTCCGCGGGCGCCGTCGTCGAGATCCCGCCACCAGCCGAGGCTGGTGGCGTTGTCGTGCGTGCCGGTGTACACCACCCAGCGGCTGCCGTGGTAGTTGGCCGGCAGGTAGGGGTTGTCGTCGTTGCCGTCGAAGGCGAACTGCAGAATCTTCATGCCCGGCAGGGAGAAGCGATCCCGCAGGGCCTCCACCGCCGGGGTGATGACGCCCAGATCCTCGGCGATCAGCGGCAGCCGGCCGCCGGGGAGCAGCCGTCCCTGGCGGCGGCAGCGGGAGCACAGTCGCTGCAGCAGGGCCCGTCCGGGGGAAGGCCGCCAGCTGCCGTGCTCAGCGGTGGCATCGGCGCCGGGGACGCTCCAGTAGGCCTCCAGGGCCCGGAAGTGGTCGAGGCGCAGCAGATCCATCAGCTCCAGCTGCCGCCCCAGCCGCCGCAGCCACCAACGGAAGCCGGTGAGGCGATGCACCCACCATCGGTAGACGGGGGTGCCCCAGAGCTGGCCGGTGGTGGAGAAGTAGTCGGGCGGCACGCCGCTCTGCTCCACCAGGCCACCATCGGCCCGCAGGGAGAACAGGCGCCGGTGGCTCCAGACATCGGCGCTGTCATGGGCCACGTAGAAGGGCAGATCCCCCACCAGGCGCACTCCCCGGCCATGGGCCCGCTCCTGCAGCCGGCCCCACTGGACCTGGAGCTGCCACTGCAGCAGGGCCTCCTCCTGCAGGTCTTGGCTGTGGCCGGCCGCCAGCTCCCGCAGGGCGGCGGGCTGGCGCTGGGCCAGGGGCGCCGACCACTCCCACCAGGGCCGCCCCCCCTGGAGGCGGCGGATCACCATGAAGCGGCAGTGGTCGGGGAGCCAGAAGCGCTGGCGCTCCTGCCAGCGATCGAAGGCCGCCCGCCGCTGCGGCGGCTGGCCGGACCAGCCCCGGGCCAGGGCGGCGGCGATGGCCGCCGCGCGCGCGGCGGCGATGGCCGGATCGAGGCGATCCTCCGGTCCGGCCGGCAGGGCGTCCCGGTCGGCGGCGCTGATCAGGCCCTCGGCCACCAGGTCGTCGGCATCGATCAGCCAGGGGTTGAGGGCCGAGCCGCTGGGGGAGCTGTAGGGGGAGCCGGTGCCGTCGGTGGGGGCGAGGGGCAGCAGCTGCCAGACGCCCACCCCCTCGGCGGCCAGCAGCTCGATCCAGTCGCGGGCGGCGGCGCCGAAGCTGCCGCAGGCCCGGGTTCCCGGCAGGGCCGTGGGGTGGAGCAGCACGCCGCAGGCCCGGGGGTTGTCGCTCACGGTTTCGGCAGGCGGTAGCGGGACACGATCCGGCGGGCGAAGGCCGGGATGTGGGCGTCGACCTTCTCCGGGTGGTGGCGCTGCAGCCAGAGGGCGTTGCGGGTGAAGTGGGAATCGATCGAGAAGCGGCCGTATTCGAGCCCCTTGGGCCCGAAGCGCTGCACGAACACGCCCACCAGTTCGGCGAGCCACATCGGCAGCTTCAGGGCCTTCTCGTAGGCGTCGATGCCCTGCTGCACCGCCTGGCGGCGGTCGCCGGCGCTGGTCACCGGCGCCAGGTCGAGCTCCGGCTCCACCAGATCCAGCAGCTCCTGGCCGAGGGGGTTGCGCACGGTGACCCACTGGCGGCCGAAGGTGGCGCCCATGTAGCCCACCACCAGATCGGCGCCGGCGTTGGTGTAGTCGAAGCAGCTGAGGCAGCTGGGGGCGAACACGTCCTTGAGGGCGGGCGTGTCGAGGCCGAAGAAGGGCACCGTTTCCTCCTGGCCGTCGCTGTGGCGGAAGTGGATGCGGAAGTCCTGCATGAACTCGTAGTGCAC
>CAZBMT010000349.1:0-3139 GCA_964492645.1 uncultured Cyanobium sp.
CCCGATGCCCGCGCCGACGAACGCTTCCGCAGCAACCCCCTGGTCTTCGCCGATCCCCACATCCGCTTCTATGCCGGCGCGCCGCTGCAGACGCCGGAGGGCCACAACCTCGGCACCCTCTGCGTCATCGACCGGGAGCCCCGGGACCTCAGCTCCGAGCAGCGCGCCGTGCTGCACCGCCTGGCACAGCTGGCCATGCGTGAGCTGGAACTTCGGCGCCTCGCCCACCTCTGCCCGGTCACCGGCCTGCCCACCCGCCACACCTTCCTGACCATCGGCGAGCGGGAGTTCGACCGGGCCCGCCGCGATCACCATCCCCTGTCGCTGCTGCTCTTCGATGTCGACAATCTGCGGCTGATCAACAACCGCTGGGGCCACCCTGCCGGCGACCGGGTGCTGGCCGATCTGGTCCAGCTGGCCCGCACCTTCCTGCAGGAGCAGGATTTCGCCGCCCGCCTGGGGGATGGGGAGTTCGCCCTGCTGCTGGTGGGCATCGACGCGGATCAGGCAATGGCCCTGGCCGAGTCCCTCCGCACCGCCGTCACCCACATGCCCGGCGTGCACACCCATTCCGACTTCCGCCTGCACATCAGCGGCGGCCTCACCGCCCTGGCCGCTTCGGATCTCGGGTTCAACGACCTCATCCAGCGGGCCGAGCGGGCCCTGGCGCTGGCCAAGGGCAATGGCCGCAATCAGATTGCCAGTTCATTTCATGATCTCTGACTCTGCAGCCGCGACGTGGTTTTTCGAAGTGTTCTGGCTCGGCGAAGCGATTGGTGATGCCGGCGGGCTTGACGAAGCCCTTGCCAGCGATGGCGTGGTGACGACCGATGGCTACTGGGCGGCCGCCTGCGGCGAGGCCTTTCTCGACAATGACGATGCGCTGGAGACGATTCCCGTGACCGCCACGATGGTCGACTGACGCCGGACGCGAGAGTTGATAGCCATCGCCCATCAAAAAGCCCCCTGGATGAGGGGGCTTGCCATGGTGGCTTGGCCTGAAACTCAGGCTGCAACTTTGGTGGCAACAAGGCGGCGACGCAGTCTGCGGCTCCAACCAAAGGCAGCCGCGGCACCGAAGAGGGGCAGGGGGCCGGGGGTGGGGACGGTGTTCACATTTGCTGCGCGACCAAACACACCATTGGGCGGCCCACCAATAAAGGGCTGACCTGTCGTATACCCTTGGAAATTGGCTAGACCAAAGGCAGCTGCACCACCATCAACCGACCCGCCACGAATAAGTCCAGTAATCTTAAGGTTTGTGAGTGTGTTGATTCCGAACGCACTGGGCTGAAAGGCCTTCGTATTGATGACGCCAGCGTTCAATCCGGTGATTGGATTGATAGCCCCAGGCGTCAGGGAAAAACTGGCTGTTTTATAGTTCGTGCCGAAGCCAGTGGTGACGGCCTCGCCCACGCTGTAATTGCTAAACCCCTGACTGGTGGGATCCGAGCTAACCGTACCTAAATCCTGCCATACGGCAATGCTCTGATCAGTAAACGTGTTCATCATATTGTCGGTTCCTGTTACCAGAAAACGAACATCTGAGAATGCTATTGTTGAACCAACGCCCGTCTGAATGCTGGCCGCCTGGAGCGAAAAGTAATTAGCTAAATTGAAATCAGCGGGGTTGCTTGAGATGACAGATGCGAAATCAACCGTAAACTGCTGTGCCCCTGTGGAAGCGTCCACAGTCCCACAAGGAACTCCATTGTTCACCGGGCCACCGGGCAGCCCTGTGACCGCAAGAGCTGAGCAGGAAATTGCCGCCTGAGCCGGCTGCGCCACGCCCATTGCCACGCTCGCGATGGCCGCCAGCCCCCCCACGCTCAGCAGGGTGAGCGGCTGATGCAGACGCTTCAAGGGGGTAGTCATCTTGAGTCGTTGGGTTTTTTGCACGCAGAATTTAACATGCGCGATGAATCTGCAGCACCTTCGTCGCTTGAGACCAAGACTGAGTCAGCGGCATTCCCGTTTCTTCGAGGCCCTCTCCAGGGTTTGCCCGTCTGTGTCCAAATGCAACAAATGGTCAGCCTGGATCGCGTGAAATCTGTCAGTATCGGCAGCTCAGCGCCAGCTCGCTCTGATTGTGTGAAAAATTCAAGGAGTGAGCTGTTAGGGGCGTGTCGCCACGGGAGCCGGTGATCGGAACGGTCCACATCAGCGGCAGATCCCATGCTGTTTCAGGGTTTTTCTACGTTGTCTGCCGTTTCACCCTTTGCTCCGTGTGGCGTTCGTCTTGATTTCGTTCATCGTCTGCCTATGAGAGCGTCCTTCTCCGATACCGAAGCCCGTCGCGAGCTTTCTCTGGTGCTTCAGTCCATCAGTTACGGGCTTTTCGGCCTGTTTGTCGCCTTCCTGCTCAAGTTGCTGCTGCCGGTGGCGTTGCTGCAGCCCGCCTGGCAGTTGAAGCTGGCCAATGCCCTGCGCACCACGGCACTGTTTCCCTTGCTGGGTGCGGTGCTGCTGCTGCTGGCTCAGCTCCTGAGCTCCCAGTCCACCCGCCTGGCCGACCAGGTGCTGTGGATGCGGCGCCTCGCCTTTTTCGCCGCCATCGGCTTTCTGTTGCTGATCCCCTTGCAAACCCATGCGGGGCTGAAGCTGCTTGGTGACGGCAACAGCATGGAACTGCGCGCCATGCGCCAGGTGAAGCAGGTGGCTGAGGAGATCCGCCTCGCCAAGAGTGAAGCGGCGCTGAAACGGGCGATCAGCCAACTGCCCGGCGCTCCCGCCCAGATCCAGGGCACGTTCACCAAGCCCCTCGACCAGGTGCGAGCCGTGGTGCTCGATCAACTCCAGCCCCAGATTCAGCGCGCCGACTACCGCCTGGCAGAGCTGCGCAACCTGCGCCTGCAGGGGGCATTGCTGGGCTGGATCACCGATGACCTGGCGGCCCTAGCCCTTGCTTTCTGTTTCGCTGCCATTGGTCAACTCAAGCGTGGAGGCTCCAGCCTGCTGCTCCACGTCCTTCATCTGCCGGACTTCCTGCGTTTTCGTCGAGGCCTGGGCCGACGTTCCCGGGAGCCGGTGGATGCTGCCTGGCTTTCATCGCTCCATGCCGATCAGGAGGACCCAGGCACGCCAGGGCCCGGCCAGCCCCCCCTGTGACGCGCCCCTGAGGGCCTCAGGCCCGCACCAC
>CAZBMT010000350.1:0-3138 GCA_964492645.1 uncultured Cyanobium sp.
CCCCGGGTGGGCACCCCGGATGCCCCGGCCATCAAGGATCCGGTGAAGGACACGATCCTCACCCCGCGCTTCTACACCACGGACTTCGACGCCATGGCGGCGATGGATCTGCGGCCCAACGAAGTGGAGCTGGAGGCCATCTGCGAGGAGTTCCGCAAGGACTACAACCGCCACCACTTCGTACGCGACGGCCAGTTCGAAGGTGCGGCGGACAAGCTGGATCCGGAAACCCGCCGGGTGTTCGTCGAGTTCCTCGAACAGAGCTGCACCTCGGAGTTCTCCGGCTTCCTGCTCTACAAGGAACTCAGCCGCCGCATCAAGGAGCGCAACCCGCTGTTGGCGGAATGCTTCGCCCACATGGCCCGTGATGAGGCTCGCCATGCCGGCTTCCTCAACAAGGCCATGGCCGATTTCGGCCTCCAGCTCGATCTGGGCTTCCTGACGGCCACCAAGGCCTACACCCACTTCCAGCCCAAGTTCATCTTCTACGCCACCTACCTCTCCGAGAAGATCGGCTACTGGCGCTACATCGCCATCTACCGCCACCTGGAGAAGCATCCCGAGAGCAAGATCTTCCCGATCTTCAACTTCTTCGAGAACTGGTGCCAGGACGAGAACCGCCACGGCGACTTCTTCGACGCCCTGATGAAGGCCCAGCCCGACACCGTACGCGGCTTCACGGCCCGCCTCTGGTGCCGCTTCTTCCTGCTGGCCGTGTTCGCCACCATGTACGTGCGCGACGTGGCCCGCAAGGAGTTCTACGAGGCCCTCGGGCTCGATGCCCGCACCTACGACAAGTACGTGATCGCCAAGACCAACGAGACCTCCGCCCGCGTCTTCCCGGTGGTGCTCAACGTGGAGCACCCCGAGTTCTACGGCCGGCTGGAGAAGCTGGTGCAGCACAACGCCGCCCTCGCCGAGGCCGACCGTTCCGGCGCCCCTGCCCCGCTGCGCACCCTGCGCAAGCTGCCCCACTGGATCGGCAACGGGGTCCAGATGGCCCGCCTCTTCCTGATGGCGCCGATCCGCAGCGAGCGCTTCCAGCCCGCCGTGCGCTGAGCCGACCCGCCAGAATCGTCTCCGTTTGCCTCTCCGCCGCTTGGTCGTCTCCCCCCCCACCGGCGCACCGGCCGCCAGCGCCCTCACCCTGTCCCCGGCGGCCCTCGGTGACCCTGCCTGGCGGTCCGTCCTCGAGCCTCTCCTGGCCGCGGGCCGCTCGGCGGGCGCCGACCTTGTGGAGGTGTTCCTGGAGCGCTCCGACCACCTCGGCCTTCTCGCCGAGCAGGATGCCATCACCAGCGTCAGCCCGGCCTTCGGCGCCGGGGCGGGGCTGAGGGTGTTCCTGGGGGAGCGGGACGGCTTCGTCTCCACCAACGACCTGAGTGCCGCTGGCCTGCGGCTCGCCCTCGAGCAGGCCCTGGGCATGCTGGGTCTGGTGCTCCCCTCCCAGTCCGGCGGGGGCTTCGAGGGCCTGCCCGAGCTGTGCGATTTCGCGGCCACCAAGGAGAGCTGGCTGCAGGCCTGCCCTTCCCTGGCGGAGGCCACCGGCCGCCTGCTAGAGGGCACCGGTCGCCTGGCGGCCCATGGCCGGCACCTGCAGGTGCGCCGCGGCAGCTACGCCCGCGATTGGCAGGAGGTGCTGGTGGCCGCCAGTGACGGCACCTTCGCCCGGGACGTGCGCCTGCACCAGTCGGTGGGGCTCAACGTGCTGGCGGCCGACGGCGGCCACCGGGCCAGCCTGGGCCGGCGCTACGGCACCTCCGACAGCCCTGACGACCTGTGTCGCTGGGATGTGGAGGCCGCCGCCGTCGACGTCTGCAGCAGCGCCGGCACCATGCTCTACGCCGATTACGTCGAGGCCGGCCAGTTGCCCGTCGTGCTGGCCAACCGCTTCGGCGGTGTGATCTTCCATGAGGCCTGCGGCCACCTGCTGGAGACCACCCAGGTGGAGCGGGCCACCACCCCCTTTGCCGACATGGTGGGCCAGCCCATCGCCCATCCCTCCCTCACCGCCATCGACGAGGGTCTCACCGCCGGCGCTTTCGGGTCGCTGGCGATGGACGACGAGGGCATGGAACCGCAGCGCACCGTGTTGATCGAGAACGGCATCCTGCAGCGCTTCCTCAGCGACCGGGCCGGGGAGCGGCGCACCGGCCATCCCCGCACCGGCAGCGGCCGGCGCCAGAGCCATGCCTTCGCCGCCGCCAGCCGCATGCGCAACACCTACATCGCCGCCGGCCCCCACAGCCCGGAGGATCTGATCGCCTCCGTCGACAAGGGGCTGTACTGCAAGTCGATGGGCGGCGGCAGCGTCGGCCCCACCGGCCAGTTCAACTTCGCCGTCGAGGAGGGCTACCTGATCGAGAACGGCACCCTCACCAAACCGGTGAAGGGGGCCACCCTGATCGGTGATGCCAAGGAGGTGATGCCCAGGATCTCCATGTGCGCCAATGATCTCGAACTGGCCGCCGGCTTCTGCGGTTCGGTCAGCGGCAGCATTTTCGTCACCGTGGGCCAGCCCCACATCAAGGTCGACAGCATCACCGTGGGGGGACGCTGACCATGGCCACCACCGAATCAGCGGCCGCCAGCCTCGATGCCGAGGTGCTGCGCCAGCGCCTCGACCAGCTGGCCCAGCGTGAAGGGGTCCGCCGCTGGGATCTGGGCGCCTCCTGCAGCACCGACACCTCCGTGCAGGTCGACCGGGGGGAAGCCAAGCAGATGAAGGGTGCCCAGCGCAGCGCCATCACCGTGCGGGTCTGGAACGGCGATGGCCTCGTGGGCATCACCAGCACCTCCGACCTCTCCCCCGCCGGCCTGGCCCGTGCCCTCAGCGGTGCCCGCGATGCCAGCGCCTATGGCAACGCCGACGACATCCCGGCCTTCTCGCCGCTGGCCACGGCCCCGCTCGAACCGCTCGATCAGCCCCTGGTGGAGCCGCGCGGCATCCTCGAACTGCTGGACACCCTGCGGGAAGCGGAGCGCGACCTGCTGGGCCGCCATGCCGCCATCACCACCGTTCCTTACAACGGCCTGGCCCAGCGCAGCAGCGAGCGCCTCTATCTCAACAGCGCCGGCGCCTGCCGCGAGCAGAAGCTCACCACCGCCAGCCTTTACCTCTACGCCCGCGGCGAAGAG
>CAZBMT010000351.1:0-3129 GCA_964492645.1 uncultured Cyanobium sp.
CTCTCGCCTCGGCCGACTTCAGGGCCTGGCTGCGCTCACCCCTGGGGACCGCCTGAGCCGGAGCCCGCGGCGCCCTGGCGCATGGCCCGCACCGAGGCCCGCACCCGGCCGATGTTGACGCCGATCTGCTCGAAGCCCAGCAGGCTGCCCGGGCCGTCCTCCCAGCTGGCGGAGAGCACGCCGTAGCTGAGCCCCAGCAGGCCGAGCAGGAAGAAGGCCCCGGAGCCCACCAGGGTGAGGCCGGGGGGAATGTCGAGCACACCGCGGCTCACCAGCAGGTAACTGGCGACGAACACGCCCATGCCCAGCACCGTGGGGGTGCCGGTGGCGATGGCGATGCGCCGCACCATGCGGTTGGCCACCACCTCGGGGATCACCTGCTGGCGGGGCGCCCTGGCCGGAGCCGGGGCGGGACGGTCCGCCGCGAAGGATTTCGGCTTCGGCCGACGGGCCATGGAACCGTCCTCAGCCGCGGATGCCGAGCTTCTTGATCAGATCGGTGTAGCGGGTTTCGCTCTGGGCCCGCAGATAGCCGAGCAGACGCTTGCGGCGGCCGATCATCTTCAGCAGCCCCTGGCGCGAGGAGAAGTCGTGGATGTTCTTCTGCAGGTGGCCACTGAGTTGCTGGATCCGCTCGCTCAACATCGCGACCTGCACTTCCACCGAGCCGGTGTCGGTGCCGTGGGCCTGATGGGAATTGATCAGTTCCTGTTTCTGGGTGGTGGTGAGCGGCATGGGCGGACCTGTGCCCGGTCGGTGCAAACCAACACCTTAACGTGTGGCCCGTTGCCCGTTCTTCCTCCCGGCCCGATTCAGGCCACGGCGCGGGACAGCCAGCGCAGGCTTTCCCGGATCCAGTCATCGGCGCCGGCGGATCCATCGAGGCCTGCGGCGACGGCCCGCAGGGCGCGGTGGATCTCCAGGGGTTCGTAGCCGAGGGCCACCAGGGTGATCTGCACCTCCTCGCGGCAGGGGGCCGATGGGGCGCCGTCGAGGGCCTCACCGGGCTCCCCGTCGTCCTCGAGCGGATCCACCAGGCCGGCGAAGCGCTCCTGCAGGCGCGCCCGCAGCTCCACCGACAGGCGTTCGGCCGTGCGCTTGCCCACCCCCGGCGCCAGGCAGAGGCTGCGCAGGTCGGCGTGGACGATGGCCCGCACCAGATCGGGCACCTCCAGCGCCCCGAGCAGACCCAGGGCCATCTGGGGGCCGACGCCGCTGACGGCCACCAGCTCCCGGAACAGGTCCCGCTCGCGGCGATCGGGGAAGCCGTAGAGGGTCCAGCCGTCGTCGCGGATGCTGGGGTGGATGTGCAGGGCCAGCTCGTTGCCCTCCGGCGGCAGGCGGCGCCACTGGCGCAGGCTGAACTGCACCTCGTAGCCCACCCCCTGGCAGATCAGCAGCGCCCCGCAACGGTGCGCCTGCTGCCATGGTTCGGCCAGTCGCCCCTGCAGCCAGCCGATCATGGTGAGACGTGCGTCAGCCCCCATGCTGCCCCTCCTGCCAAGCCCCCCGGAGTGCCTGCGCCCGCGGCCGGCCCCGGTGCCGGCGCTGCTGCTGGCCGGCCTGCTGGCCGTGCTGCTGCTTCTGGGGGGCTGCGGCCGGGTCGGCCAGCCCCCAAGGGGCGTGCTGCTCGATGCCCTGTCCCTGCAGATCCAGCTCACCCAGGGGGCCATCGCCCGGGCCCTCGATCTCCAGGCGGACGGCCCGCCCGAGGTGAGCCGGGTGCGGGTCGATGGGCAGGAGGCGGTGGCCATCGGGCCGGACCGGGGCCTGCACCTCACGGGCCGCTTCGACTGGCGGCTGCCGGGGGACGTCATCCGCGTCGACAGCCCCTTCGAGCTCTACCTGCAGCGGGGCTCCAGGGGGGAGAGCTGGCGGCTGGCCCGCCCCAGCGGCAGCAGCGACGGCAGCCGGCAGGACTGGATCACCGATCCCCTGCCCCTGCGCTCACGGGGCTGAGGGGGCCTCTCCGCCGAGCCGCAGCCAGCGGATCACCCGCGGCAGGGTCAGCCCCTGCACCAGCAGGTTGATCACCACCACGCAGAAGACGATGCCGCCGGCGTTCCGCACCAGGTTTGGCACCGTGGCCGGGTCGATGCCCTGCACCCGGGGGATGGCTTCCACCATCACGAAGCTGAGGGCGAGGGGCACGGCCCCGCGCAGGCCGCACCAGGAGACCAGCAGGGACTCGCGCCGATCGAAGGGGGAGAAGCGCTGCAGCAGCAGGACGCTCACGGGCCGTGCCACCAGCATCATGGCGAGGGCGACGACGATGCCCTCCGGCACCGAGGGAAGCAGGGCCAGCGGGTGGACGCTGATGCCGAAGATCAGGAACACGGTGATCTCGGTCATGGTGTTGAACGGCAACAGCGTCCTCTGCAGGGCCTCCGGTGTGATTCGCTCGTTGCTGTAGGGGAGGTTGCTGAGCACCAGGCCGGCCACGTAGGCGCTGATGAAGCCGGAGCCCCCCAGCAGTTCCGCCAGGCCGTAGGAGATCAGGCCGATGGCGATGCCCAGGATCAGCAGCTGGCTGGGATCCCGCACCAGCCGGTTGAGGCTGAAGCGGCCGATGTAGCTCACACAGACACCGGTGAGCAGGCCCGAGCCGATCTTCTGCAGGAAGGTCTGCAGCTCCCCCAGTACCACCGCCTGGCCGCTGCCCCCGCCGTCGAGGGTCGTCAGGCCGATGACCAGGCCGAGAAACAGAATTCCGGTGGGATCGTTCACCGAGGATTCGAACTGCACCAGAGCCGCCAGCCTGGGCGGGATCGGCTTCTGCAGGGACTGCAGCACGTTCATGGTGGCTCCCGCGTCGGTGGAGCCCAGGCAGGCGGCAATCAGCATCGCCACCGCCAGTGGCATCTGCTGGAAGCCCAGTTCGATGCCGGCGGCATCGGGGGAGGCGACGAACCAGATGATCACCCCCAGCACCAGGCTGGAGAGGATCACCCCGCCCACCGCCAGGAGCACGCCGTACTCGAGGAAGCCCCGGATCGAGCGGATGTCGGTTTCCAGGCCGGCGTTGAACAGCAGAATCGAAAGGCTGAGGGCCTGCAGCCTCAGGATCGTGTCCTGGCTGAACAGGGTGACGGAAGGGTTGATCAGCAACCCGAACAGCAGCACGCCGAG
>CAZBMT010000352.1:0-3126 GCA_964492645.1 uncultured Cyanobium sp.
CGAACTCGGAGGGGTGGAACACCAGACGGGCGGGCCCCTCGACGGTCCCCTGGCAGGCGGCCAGACCCCGCAGCCGGTCGGCCTCGTGGGGGGCGGCCGAACTGCCGAACAGGGCCTCCAGGGCCAGGCCGGTGGCGCGCATCAGGCGGGCGGCGGCGGGGGGCAGCCCGGCCAGGTCGGGAGGTGGGGGCGGCGTGCCGATGGTGTGGCCGGCGCCTCCTTGGCGCTGTGGGCGGCGCGGTAGGCGGCGCGGGCGGCCAGGACATCGGCGTCCGGGTCGGCGCTGCCTCCCAGCAGGGCGGCCAGCTCGTCAAGTTCGGCATCGAGGCCGTGGAGCGGATCGTGGAGGCGGCCACGGTCCGCCAGGCGCCGGCCGGCGGCCAGGACCGCCCGCCGCATCAGCCCCGACGCCCAGATGTCGCTGAACACCCCCCGTTCATCGCGGATCGGGTAAGTGAGCCTGGCCTCCTCCAGCAGCTCGTCGAACTGACGGCGGTGGGCCTCCGGCACCGCGGCCCGCACGGTGGCGATACGGTCCTGCAGATCGGAGGGGGCGGCCTGTTCGGCCACGGCGGCCCGGAAGGCGCGGAGCAGGGCGTCGGGGAGCTCCAGGGCACAGGGGTTGGAGATGTCGAACCCATCCAGCAGCCGGTAGCCCACCAGATCGAGGTAGGCGGCGACCGCGTCGCCGGTGCCGCCCTCCAGGCCGCGCAGCCGGGCGAGCACCGCAGCCGCCTCCCCGGGGGCCTCCAGCAGCTCCCGGGCCTTGGCCTCGCCGCGGATGGCGGCGATCAGGGCGCCGAGCTCGGCCGAGGCCCCCGCCGACACCGGCGAGCTGCCCCGCATCAGGCCGAGCAGCTGGGCCGCCGGCAGGCCCGTCCAGTCCCCCACATGGGCGAGGAAGTCACCGGTGGGCACGATCGCGGCCGCCGTGAACCGCATGTGCTGGTAGAGCATCTGGGCGTGGTGGTCGCGGCACCGGCCCAGGTGGGCCACCAGGGCGTCATCGGCGAGGGCCTCCGGATCGATGGCCTGCAGGGCGCGGTGGGCCTGGATCGCCGCCGGCTTGAAGGTGTCGTTCCAGTCGCGCAGCTGCTCCCGCCAGTACCTCTGGGCGAACACCACCTCGGCCCGGGCGAAGCGCTCGGGGAGCTCGGCCGGATCGAGCGGCGTCACCCGCTTGTAGGCGAAGCCGCTGACGTACGCCATCTCGAGCGCGTCGATCAGCATCCCGTAGGAGCGGGCGAACTCGCCGGTGCCGCGCCGGAAGGCCGGCGGGTGGATGGAACTCCAGTAGCGGGTGGCCGGCCGGGGGAAGTGAACCGCATCGAGTTCCCAGAAGCCGGGGCCGGGAGGCTCGAAGCGAAGCTCGGACACGGGGCCGGTGAATGCCAAGGGCAGCTCCGGGGGATCGGCTGTTGGGAACCTAGGCGAGGTTCACCCGGCCGGCTTCAGGAGACCCCCGCCCGCATCAGCCGCTGCAGCTGGCCGCTCTCCAGCTCCAGCACCCGGCGGGCGAAGTCGGGATCGCGCTCCAGCACCGCATCGAAGGAATCCACCGGCACCGCCAGCAGGCGGGTGCCGTCGGCCTCGGCAACGATCGTGCTCTCGGAGGCGCTGTGGGTGAGCACCTGGAGCTCGTCGAGCACCCGGCCGGGCTGGAGGTCCTCCACCCAGGTGCGCTCCCCGTCCCGGTGCAGCACCCGGGCCCGGCCCTCGATCAGCAGCAGCAGCTCCCGGCAGGTATCGCCCGCCTCGGTGATCAGCTCACCCTTGGCGAAGCTGCGCACATCGGCCTGGGACGCCAGGGCATCGAGGGTGTCGGAATCGGAGCGGCGGAAGAAGTCGCTGGTGGCCAGGAACACCCGTTTCTCCAGCTCCGGGAACCCCTTCAGGTCCGGGGGGCCGTCGAGGGCCTCTACCGCCCGGGCGGTCTGGCGCAGCAGCGGCGGAGCGCCCGGCACACCCAGTTCCGCCGCCATGGCCCGGGCCCGGCCCCCATCGAGGCAGGCCGTCAGGAACAGGCCGGCGGACGCGATCGTGGGGCTGGGGTCGGCGGCCAGGCTGGCCAGGAAAGCGAGGGTTTCGTCGACGGGCATCTCCAGGGAACAGGAGGGGGCCGCCCCACCGGGGTGAGCCAGGGTGCCGGCGACGGCGGCCGGCAGGCGGGACTCCCAGCCTTCCCGTTCCAGCAGTTCGGGCAGCTCCAGGGGGGCGATGGCCTGGAGGCGCTGCACCAGGGCCGGCACCGCCGGATCCTCCTGCAGGGTGGCCAGGCCATCGAGGATCGCCCGCAGGGTCAGCTCCTTGCGCAGCTGCAGCCGGTCGTCGAGCAGGGCCAGCACGGCGGACTGGTGGCGCAGGGCGCTCTGGTGCAGGGCCCGGTAGCCGTCGGTGAGGGCCGGCAGCCGCTCCAGCAGCCGCTCCACCTTGTGGATCGCCGCCGCCGCGGGGGAGAGGTCGTCGAGCACGCGCTCCTCCTCGAGCGAGGAGATGCCGTACTCGCGCCGCAGGGCCTGCAGGGAAACGCCGTCGGGACCGCCCACCACAGGGCCGCTGCCGCCGAGCCGCTGCACCAGCATGAGCCGCTCAAGCGACTTGCGGTAGCCGCTGAGGCGGATCTGGTCCTCCAGGCTGCGGCGGCTGTCGGGATCCAGCAGGCCGGGATCCTCCACGCCGAGTTCATCGAGCACCTGGCGGTGCTCGCCGTCGCTGATGCCGAGGGAGAGGCGCATCTGCTTGAGCACCTCCAGGCTGCTGGCGGCATTGACGAAGCCCTCCTCCAGGGCTTCCCGCACCACGCCCTTGTAGGCCTCGAGCCGCTTCTGGCCGGTGAAGCCCGGCAGCACCTTGGCCAGCACGTACACCTCCTCGGTGCCGAGGTCGGCGAGGGAGCGGCCGTCGAGGAAGCGGCCCACGTCCAGGTCCATGCGGGTGAGCTGCTTGCGGAAGCGCTCGGCCAGGTTCTCGCGGCCGTAGAGGTCGGGGGAGCGGTTCCAGGCCCGGTAGAGCCAGAGGGTGCTGACGGCCACCAGGGTGACGTCGAACAGGTACTGGACCCAGTCGGGAGCCAGCAGCAGCAGCGGCCGGCCGGCGAACAGGAAGAAGAAGTTGAACACCAGGAAG
>CAZBMT010000353.1:0-3113 GCA_964492645.1 uncultured Cyanobium sp.
TGCTGGCGGTGTTCCTGCTGCTGGGGGGAGAGGGCATCGCCAGGGGGCTGGCCGAATGGCTTCCCGCCGGCACACGCTCCCTGGTGCTCAGCACCCTCGACCGCACCTTCCGCGGTTACTTCGCCGGCCAGGTGGTGCTCGCCCTCATCCTCAGCGGCGCCCAGAGCCTGGTGTTCACCCTGCTGGGCATCCCCTACGGGGTGCTGTTCGCGGTGGCGATCGGCTTCACCACCCTCATCCCCTACGCCAGCGCCCTCACCATCGTGGGGGTCAGCGTGCTGCTGGCCCTGGAGGATCCACGCACCGGCCTGGAGGTGCTGGCCGTGGCGATCAGTGTCGGCCAGGTGGTCGACCAGGTGATCCAGCCGCGGCTGATGGGCTCGATCGTGGGGCTGCAGCCGGCCTGGCTGCTGATCAGCCTGCCGATCGGCGCCCGGCTGGGGGCGCTGATGGGGCTGGGGGAACTGCTGGGCCTGCTGCTGGCGGTGCCGGTGGCCAGCTGCGCCAAGACCTTCCTCGATGCCTGGGCCCTGCGCCTGCGCAGGGAGTGGCCCGAACCGGGGCCGTTCAGGGATCCGCCGGAGCCGGAATGATGCCGCGCCGCTCCATTTCGGCCATCACCTGGGCCACCGAGTCCTCGAGGCTCTGCTCCCCGGTGGCCACCCGCAGCTCGGGGGCCTCGGGGGCCTCATAGGGGCTGGAGATACCGGTGAACTCCTTGATCTCCCCGGCCCTGGCCCTGGCGTAGAGCCCCTTGGTGTCCCGCTGTTCGCAGACTGCCAGGTCGGCGGCGCAGTGGATCTCGAGGAAATCGCCCGCCTCGACCAGCGCCCGGGCCCGCTGGCGGTCGGCCCGGAAGGGGGAGACGAAGGCGGTCAGCACCACCACCCCGGCATCGAGGAACAGCTTGGCCACCTCACCGATGCGGCGGATGTTCTCCTCCCGGTCGGCGTCCGAGAAACCCAGATCGCTGCACAGCCCATGGCGCACATTGTCGCCATCGAGCACGTAGCAGGCGAGCCCCTGCTCGAACAGGGCCGAATTGACCGCGTTGGCCAGGGTGCTCTTACCCGCACCCGACAGGCCCGTGAACCAGAGGATGGCGCTGCGGTGGCCCCGCTGGTGGGCCCGGGCGGCGCGGGTCACGGTGGAGTGGTGCCAGACGATGTTGGTGGCCTTGGCCGGCGAGGTCATCTCGGACACGGAAACGGGGCGGGGGCTTCGGCCCGCATTCTCCCCTACCCCCCCGCCCGCTTCGGCCGGTAGCCGTCCTTCTCCAGGGCGGCCATCGCCGCCGTCACATGGTCCCCCTGCAGTTCGATCACCCCGTCCTTGAGGGTGCCGCCGGTGCCGGCGGTGGCCTTGAGCCGCTTGAGCAGCTGGCGCGCCTCGGCTTCGGGGGCCTCCAGGCCGGTGATGGTGGTGACCAGCTTCCCCCCCTTGCCGGCCCGGGTGCGCTGCACCCGCACCTTCTGGAGACCCCTGGGGTTCGGGGCTGACGCGGCCTCGGGGCGTTGCAGGCTCTCGGGCCCGCTGAATTCCCTCCAGCCCCCCTTAGGCATGGGTGGCGCCTCCGGCGATCAGCCGCTTCAGGCGGCGGCCGGCGGCGGCGACCAGCCGGGAGGGCAGGGACCTGGGGCGCATGGTCACAGGCAGGGTGGGCGGTTCGGAGAAGTCGTAGCCGTCACCGACGCGGTGCCGGGCCATGGCCTTGTGGCCGGCGGCGGCCGTGTAGTGACAGACGTAGGACCGACGGGTCAGCGCCGGATTGCCCATCGGGGTGCCGCCGTGGATCAGGGCCCCGTGCCAGATGAGCACATCGCCGCGCCGGGGCAGATAGATGCTCGGGGTCCAGCCCTGGGCATCGATCAGGGCGTCCAGATACCGGCCGTACCCCGCCGTCGTCCGGGGGTCGCTGTCGCGGCTGGCGAGAATGCCACCCGCGCCCCAGTCGTAGAACTGATCGCCCGCCAGCAGGTGGGAGCCCTTGTAGTAGACGAGCGGCCCGGCCCGATCGCTGATGTCCTCCAGGGGGATCCAGGCGGCGGCCAGGTGGCCCAGCCGGCTGTGGTGATGCACGTAGGAGAAGTCCTGGTGCAGGGACTGCTCACTGCTCTTCCAGAAGGTGAGCGTCTGGATCAGCCCCGGTGCCGAGCCGAACAGCTCATCGAGGAAATGGATGACGGGATCGGCGAAGGCCAGTGAACGGGCCGCCTCGAAGTAACGGTGCAGGTCGTTGAGCTTCAGCCCCGGGCCTGCCTCGCGGAGATCGGTGATGCCGAGCAGCGACAGATTGCGCAGCACCCGGGCGTCGTAATGCTCCGCCTTGCCGTCGATGCCGATCATGCTGTGCAGCAGGGAGGTGCGGGCCAGGGCCGGCAGGGCCTCGAGGTCCCGGTCCATCCGATCGAGAAGCTCGAGGTCCAGCGCCTGCGGAAAGATCACCACGCCATCGCGCAGGAAGTCGAGCACCGGGCCCGAGTAGATCCGGCCGGCCAGATCCGGTTGCTGTCGGTGCAGGCGTTCCGCCAGCGGCAGGGAGGCGAGGTAATCGGCGGGAAGCATCTCGGGGTTCGCTGGCGGCTCCCTATGGTGATTATCCCTTCTCGCGCAGCGCCGGTGACCAGCACCGCCCCGACCCGCAGTGCCGATCCTGCCGCGCTGCAGCCGTCGGTCCGCCCGGATGGCCTGGGCCGTTTCGGCCCCTTCGGCGGCCAGTACGTCCCCGAAACGCTGATGCCCGCCCTGGCGGAGCTGGAGGCGGCCGCCGCCGCGGCCTGGGCCGATCCCGCCTTCACCGCCCGGCTGGACCACCTGCTGCGCACCTACGTGGGCCGCCCCACCCCCCTCTACGAGGCCGAGCGGCTCACGGCCCACTACCGCCGGCCCGAGGGCGGCCCGCGCCTCTGGCTGAAGCGCGAGGACCTCAACCACACCGGCGCCCACAAGATCAACAACGCCCTGGGCCAGGCCCTGCTGGCGCTGCGGATGGGCAAGAAGCGGATCATCGCCGAGACCGGCGCCGGCCAGCACGGCGTCGCCACCGCCACCGTCTGCGCCCGCTTCGGCCTGGAGTGCGTCATCTACATGGGCGCCGAGGACATGCGCCGCCA
>CAZBMT010000354.1:0-3098 GCA_964492645.1 uncultured Cyanobium sp.
AGATCGACTCCGGCGAACGGGTGGTGAAGACGTTCTGCAAGGTGTTCGACCGGCCCGCCGGCGACCCCGCCGCCTTCCAGCTGGCCCTGGCGGGGTGAGGATTCTGGGCATCGATCCCGGGCTGGCGCGCGTCGGCTACGGGGTGATCGATGTGGAAGGCCGCTCCGCCGGGGGCGGCGGCCACCAGCGCCTGCTCGACTGCGGCATGATCCGCACCGAAGCCGGTCGCAGCGACGGGGATCGACTGGTGGAGATCGCCCGCGATCTGCGGGTGATCGTGCGCCGCTGGCGGCCCCAGCTGGCGGCGGTGGAGAAGTTCTTTTTTTACCGTTCCAGCACCACGATCGCGGTAGTGCAGGCCAGGGGGGTGGTGATGATGACCCTGGCCCGCTTCGCCGTTCCGGTGGTGGAGTTTCCGCCGATGCAGATCAAGCTGGCGCTGGCCGGTTCGGGCCACGCCGAGAAGGACGAGGTGCTGGCGGCGGTGATGCGGGAGCTGGCTCTGGAGCATCCCCCCCGCCCCGACGACGCCGCCGACGCCCTGGCGGTGGCCCTGACGGGCTGGTTCCAGCGGTGAGCCGACCCGCCGGCGACGGGACCTCCAAGGAGGAGTTGCGTCGCCTGTTCCGCCGGCGGCGGCGGCAGGGCCTGGCCGCGGCCGTCCCGGGGATCCTGGCGACGGCCGAGCGGCACCTGGAGGTCCTGCTGGCGCGGCGGGCGGGCCGCCTCGGGCTCTACTGGCCCCTGGGCAGCGAACCCGACCTGCGCCCCCTGGCCCCGGCCTGGGCCGGCCGGCTGGCCCTGCCGGCCGTGGCCGGTTCGGCGTTGGTCTACCGGCCCTGGGCGCCGGGCGATCCCCTGGCCGCCGATGCCTGCGGCATTCCGGCCCCGACCGTGGGGGGGGGCGGTCCGGAGCCGCGGCACGACCTTGACCCCGCCGCCATGGCCCTGCTGCTGGTGCCCGCCCTGGCCATGGCCCCCGGGGGCCTGCGGTTGGGCTCCGGGGGGGGCTGGTACGACCGGCTGCGGGCCGATCCGCTCTGGGCGGCGGTGCCTGCCCTTGCGGTGCTGCCCGCAGTCTGTCTCAGCCCGGCCCTGCCCCGGGATCCCTGGGACGTCCCCTTCGACGGCTGGATCGATGAACAGGACTGCCATCTCACGCCGGCGGGCCGGCAGAAGGTTGCAAGCTCTTAAAGAAGCCGGCCCGGTCGGGCTGAGGTCCCGATCGTTTGCCAGGATCTGGCCAGTGCATCCGTGCCGTCCTTGGATTCCATCCTCTCGTCGCTCCAGAACCGTCCCCTGACGGCCGCCGAGCGGGTGATGACCTCCGAGATCCAGAGTCGTGGCTCCTCCAGCGACGCCCTCTCGATGATGGTCAGTTCGGTCGCCAGGATGGTGCAGGCGGGCAAAAGCAGCGATAGTCGCTGGAAAGCCTCCTGATCCACGGATGAAGCCCCTTCTGTTCACCGGGCTGATCGGCCTTGCCGCTCTTGTTGCCGCCCCGTCCCAGGTCCACGCCCACGCCATCGAGAGCAGCCTGGAGCGGCTGACGAGCCTCAACGAATCCCTCAACCGCTCGGCGGCGGCCCCCGCCCCCGAGACGCTGCGCCTGGAAAGCCAGTTCTCCGGGGGCCAGCCGGCCAGCGACGCCGCCGTCCGCATCGTCCCTCCCGATGGCGGCACCCCTATTGATCTGGGGCGCACCGGCGCCGACGGGACCATCGTCTTCACCCTGCCGCCCCAGGCGAACCGTCAGTGGGAGGTGCAGGTGGATGCGGGCCCAGGCCATCGCGATTACCTTGAACTTCCGGCACCGGAGGCCACCCCAGCGGGGCCCGCACGGGTGAGCCGCTCCCTTCCCTACCCTCGGCTGGAGGGATGGGCCTATCTGCCCCCCCTCGGCGTGCTCGCCGTGGCCGGTCTGGCCGGGATTCTGAGGCTGCGCCGCCCGTCCTGATTCTCCCCGTCCCGTTCATGGCCACCGGAAGTCCAGCTCTCGACCGGATCGTCGAACGGCTGGGGAGCACCAGCGACCCCCGTCGCCGCTACGAGTACGTGCTGTGGCTGGCCAAGAAGCTGGAGCCCTTCCCCGACGATCTGCGCCAGGATGCCTACAAGGTGAAGGGATGTGTGTCGCAGGTCTACGTGGTGGGCAGCCTTCAGGAGGGCCGGCTCCACTGGCGCGGCGATTCCGATGCCCAGATCACCAAGGGGCTGCTGGCCCTGCTGATCGAGGGTCTGGAGGGACTGACCCCGGCCGAGGCCACCGCCCTGGACCCCGGCTTCATCGCCGCGACGGGCCTGCAGGCGAGCCTGACGCCGTCGCGGGCCAACGGTTTCCTCAACATCCTGCGCACCATGCAGGCCCAGGCCAGCCGGCTGGACGACGGTTGATTTCTAGGATGGTGGTTTGCGGGGTTGCAGCCCATGGCCATCGGCATCGGCTTGCTCGGGCTGGGCACGGTGGGGAGCGGGGTGGCGGCGATCCTGGCCAGTCCCCAGGGGCGCCATCCCCTGGTCGGTGAACTGGTGCTCGAACGGGTGGCCGTGCGCGACCCCAGCCGTCCGCGTCCCCTGACCCTGCCCCCGGAGCGCCTCACCACCGACCCGGAGGAGGTGATCGACGATCCGGCGGTGGACATCGTCGTGGAGGTGATGGGGGGACTCGAGCCCGCCCGCAGCCTGATTCTGCGGGCCATCGCCGCCGGCAAGCCGGTGGTGACGGCCAACAAGGCGGTGATCGCCCGCTACGGCCAGGAGATCGCTGCCGCGGCCGCTGAAAAGGGCGTCTACGTGCTGATCGAGGCCGCCGTGGGCGGCGGCATCCCGATCATCGAGCCGATCAAGCAATCCCTCGGCGGCAACCGGATCCGCCGGGTCAGCGGCATCATCAACGGCACGACCAACTACATCCTCAGCCGCATGGCCGACGAGGGGGCGGCCTACGCCGAGGTGTTGGCCGACGCCCAGCGGCTCGGCTACGCCGAAGCCGACCCCGCCGCCGATGTGGAGGGGGGCGACGCGGCCGACAAGATCGCCATCCTGGCCGGCCTGGCCTACGGGGGCCCTGTGGAGCGCGGCGGCATCGCCACCGAAGG
>CAZBMT010000355.1:0-3094 GCA_964492645.1 uncultured Cyanobium sp.
TGACCGTGCCGACCGCCATGCTCGGCGCCCTGGCCTTCCTGGCCCTGCGGGGTGAGGTGCTCAACATCTACGCCCAGGTGGGCCTGGTGATGCTGATCGGTCTGGCGGCCAAGAACGGCATCCTCATCGTCGATCTCGCCAACCAGCGCATGCAGGAGGGTGAATCCGCCCTGGAAGCCGCACGGGCCTCGGCCCAGTCCCGCTTCCGGCCGATCCTGATGACCGCCATCTCCTCCCTGTTCGGCTTTCTGCCCCTGGTGCTGGCCAGCGGCGCCGGTGCCCGCAGCCAGGCGTCCCTCGGTACGGTGGTTTTCGGGGGCCTGGCCGTGGCCACGGTGCTGTCCCTGTTCGTGGTGCCCGTGTTCTATGTCGTCATGAAGCAGCTCACCGCCGGATCGACGCCTGGCGAAGTCGAAGCCACCCCCGGCCTGGGTTCCTGATGCCGGCCCCCTGCCCACCGCTGAGCGGCCGCCGGGTGCTCTGCGCCGGCCTGCTCACCGGTGTGGTGGGCCTGGTCATCGCCACCTTCCTGCGCTCGATCGTGGCCCACACTCCCCTGCGTATCACCCCCCAGGCCCTGTTCTGGAGCACGGTCGTGCTCGGCGGCTTCGGAGTGGTCGCCGGCATGGCGGTGGAGGCGGTGCGCCAGCTGCAGGACTCCAACCCGGAGCCGGACTACCACCGGCACCACGGCCGCGGCGGCGGGCCCGGACCGCGCCGCTGAGGGTCCGCATGGCGCTCCTGCCCAGTGGGGCGTTCGGGTCTTTTCAGGTACCTTGCGGGGGTATGAACCCGGTCCGGTGCGCTGGCAGGCTCTCCCTTCGCTTCTTCCCCTGACGTGGCTGCTGGCCGCCTGCGGTTCCGCCGCCCCTGAGGCCAGGCCACCGCTGGCGGTGCAGACGGTGACGGTGGGGGAGTTCCGCTTCACGCCGGGCATCGAGACAATCAGCACCATCGAGTCCACCTCCAACGTGGTGATGCGGCCCCAGACCGATGGCCGGGTGGTGCGGATCCTGGCCACCCAGGGTCAGCAGGTGAAGGCGGGCCAGCCGATCCTGGTGCTCGACAACGTGCAGGAGTCGGCCACCCTCGATTCCGACCGGGCCGAGGCGATCAAGGATCGCGTCAATGCCGAGCGTTACGTCTTCCTCAACGAGCAGGGCGCCGTCTCCACCAAGGATCGCGATTTCTACATCACCCAGGCGATCCAGAGCCGCGACCAGGCCCGCTCCAGCGCCGCCACCCTCGGCTACAAGTTCGTCACCGCTCCCATCGATGGAGTGATCGGCAACCTCGACTCGGTCAAGCTGGGTGATTACGTCCGTCAGGGGCAGGCGATCACGGGCATCGTCAACAACAGCTCCCTCTGGACCCTGATGGATGTGCCGGCCACCCAGTCCAGCCAGGTGAAGATCGGCCAGACGGTGGAGGTGGAGAGCCAGGGCAATCCACCGGTCCGGGGCACCGGCCGGGTGGTGTTCGTCTCCCCCTATTTCGCCAACGCCACCCAGTCCTCGGGCCAGCCCAACACGGTGCTGGTCAAGGCGGAGTTCCCCAATCTCACCGGGATCCTGAAGACGGGCCAGTACGTGCGCAATCGCATCATCACCGGCAGCAGCGACCAGCTGGCGGTGCCGGTGGAAGCGGTGATGATGCAGGCCCAGCAGCCCTTCGTCTACCGGGTTCTGCCCCTTTCCACGGTTCTTCCCCAGATCAAGGACTCGGACCAGCTGCTGCCCGCCCAGAAGCAGAAACTGGAGAAGCTGCCGGGCACCACACCGGTGGTGGTGCAGACGGCGGTGAAGCTGGGCAAGCTGCAGAACAACGCCTATCCGGTGCTCTCCGGCCTGACCAAGGGGGATGAGGTGGTGGTGAGCAACACGGCCCTGCTGCGCTCCGGCATGCCGGTGCGGCGGGCCCCGGCTCCGGCCGCGGCCCCGGCGGCGAGCTGAACTCCGATGTCGTTCTCCGATAACTTCATCAAGCGGCCGGTTCTGACCACCGTCTGCAGCATCCTGATCGTGCTGGTGGGTCTGATCGCGATCCCCACCCTCTCGATCGAGAATCTTCCCAACATCGCCCCGCCGCTGATCCAGGTGACCGCCAACTACGGCGGCGCCAATTCCCTGGTCACCGAGCAGGCGGTGACCAATCCGATCGAGCAGCAGATCAACGGTGTTCCGGGCGCGAATTACATCTCCTCCACCAGCACCATGTCTGGTGCCAGCACGATCCAGGTCTTCTTCAATGAAGGCACGGACATCAACATCGACCAGGTGAACGTGCAGAACCGCGTCTCCCTGGCGATGCCCCAGCTGCCCCAGCAGGTGCAGGCCACCGGCGTCTCGGTGATGCAGAGCACCCCCTCAATCCTGCTGGCCTATCAGGTCAGCTCGACGGAGGGGCAGTTCGACGCCTCCTATCTCAACGGCCTCATCTACCAGAATCTCTACTTCCAGCTGGAGCGGGTGCCCGGGGTGGCCACCGTCAACCTTCTGGGGGGCAGCAATCCGGCCTTCTGGCTGTTCGTCGATGCCAACAAGCTCTCCGCCAACAACCTCACCGCCGATCAGGTGGTCAATGCGGTGGCCAGCCAGAACACCGTGGCGATCGGTGGTCTGGTGGGCGGGCCACCGGCCGCGGGCAACCAGAAGTTCGCCTACCCGATCCTGGTGGAGAACAACGGCAACCTGGTGTCCGTCGAGGAACTCAACAACCTGATCGTCGGCCGCACCTCCACCGGAAACCTGCTGCGCCTCAAGGATGTCGGTGAAGCCACCTACGGCACCAACACCTTCGCCCAGCAGGCAGTGAGTATCGAAGGCCACCCCTCGATCACGGTCGCCGTCTTCCAGACACCCGAGAGCAACGCCCTCGATGTCTCGAACCAGGTGGTGCAGGTGATGAACCAGTTCACCCAGAGCGTCCCTCCGGGCGTCAAGGTGTTCGAGATCTACAACATCGGCCAGTTCATCGAGTCGGCCGTGGAGGGGGTGGTGGATGCCCTCGGCCTGGCCATCGTGCTGGTGCTGCTGATCCTGTTCCTGTTCCTGCAGGACTGGCGGGCCACGGTGGTGCCCAGTCTGGCGATACC
>CAZBMT010000356.1:0-3065 GCA_964492645.1 uncultured Cyanobium sp.
CCGGATTCTGGGAGCTGGCCACCACCCCGGAGGCCATCGCCACCTACAAGGTGAGCTTCGGCCTGGCCCTGGTGGCCAGCCTGATCAACGGCGTCTTCGGGCTGGTGGTGGCCTGGGCCCTGGTGCGCTGCCGCTTTCCCGGCCAGCGGCTGCTCGATGCCCTGATCGATCTCCCCTTCGCCCTGCCCACCGCCGTCGCCGGTCTCGCCCTCACGGCCGTCTACAGCACCAACGGCTGGCTGGGCCAGCCGCTCAACGAGGCCTTCGGCCTCAAGGTGGCCTTCGCCGCCCCGGGGGTGACGGTGGCGATGGTGTTCATCTCCCTGCCCTTCGTGGTGCGCACGGTGGAGCCCGTGCTCCGCTCCCTCGAGAAGGAGCAGGAGGAGGCCTCCTGGTGCCTGGGGGCCACGCCGCTTCAGACCACCCTGCGGGTGGTGCTGCCCCAGCTCCTGCCGGCGATCCTCGGCGGTGTGGCCCAGGGCTACAGCCGGGCGGTGGGCGAGTACGGCTCGGTGGTGATGATCTCCAGCAACGTCCCCTTCCGCGACCTGATCACCCCCACGCTGATCATCCAGAAACTGGAGGAGTACGACTTCGACGCCGCCACCGTGATCGGCACGGTGATGTTGATCTTCTCCCTGCTGAGCCTGCTGGTCATCAACCTGCTGCAGGTGTGGGGCCAGCGCTACCAGGGTGATGGCGCCTGATCGCTCCGCCGGCCCCCGGCCTCATCCCCTGCTCTGTCCGCCTCTCCTTCCCGCCTCCGGCTGTCCCCCATGACCATCGTCGTCCCCACCCTGGAGAGCCCCGCAGCCGCTCGGGCGCCCCGCCCCAGGTCCCGCCGCCCGGGCCCTGATCTGGCGGCGATCCTGATCCCCCTGGTCGCCTGCCTTTATGTGGGCGTGGTGATCCTGCTGCCGGCCCTGAGCGTCGTAGCCTCGGCCTTCGCCAGGGGCCTGGGGCCTTTCCTCGAGAACTTCCAGTCCCACGAACTGATCTCGGCCCTGCGGCTCACCCTGTTCGCCACCGCCGTGGCGGTGCCCTGCAACGTCATCTTCGGCCTGGCCGCCGCCACCGCCATCGCCCGCCGCCAGTTCCGGGGCAAGGCCCTGCTGCTGAGCGTCATCGACCTGCCCTTCTCGATCTCACCGGTGGTAGTGGGCCTGATGCTGGTGCTGCTCTACAGCCCCAGCCATGGCCTGCTGGGGGGCGTCATCGAGGGCCTGGGCTGGAAGATCATCTTCTCCTGGCCCGGGATCGTGCTGGCCACGATCATCGTCACCTTCCCCTTCATGGCCCGGGAGGTGATCCCGTTGCTGGAGGAGGAGGGCTGGGAGCAGGAGGAGGCCGCCCGCACCCTCGGCGCCAGCAACTGGCAGGTGTTCTGGAAGGTGACGCTGCCCTCGGTGCGCTGGGCCGCCCTCTACGGCCTGATCCTCACCACGGCCCGCGCCCTGGGGGAATTCGGGGCCGTCGCGGTGGTCAGCGGCAACATCGAGGGCCTCACCCAGACGCTGCCACTGTTCGTGGAGGACGCCTACAAGAACTACCAGACCGAGCTGGCCTTCGGGGCGGCGATGGTGCTGGGGGGCGTGGCGATCGTGTCGCTGCTGCTCAAGCTCCTGGTCGAGCAGCTTCTGGAGCAGGACAGGAAGGCGAGCCGGAACCCCCTGGACGGCTGATCGGGTCCTCCCCGCAGCTCCCGGGTGCCTCGATCTGGAGCGTGCTGTGGGTGATGCCCAGCTGGGCGAGCCGCTGCTGGGCCAGCGACAGCAGCTCCCCGTCGAGCGGGCCATCGCCGCGGCCGACGAGATGGGCCGTCAGCGCCGTGCGGGAGGTGCTCATGCCCCAGACGTGCAGATGGTGGACGCCCTCCACGCCGGGCAGGTCGCGCAGGGCCGCTTGCACCGCGGCCAGGTCGATCCCCTTCGGCACGGCGTCGAGGCTGGCGCTGAGGGCTTCCGTCAGCAGTTCCCAGCCGCTCCAGGCCACCGCCAGTCCCACGCCGATGGCGGTGGCCGCATCCAGCCACAGCCAGCCCACCAGCCCCACCAGCACGGCGCTGACCAGCACGGCGGCCGAGACGGCGGCATCGGTGAGCAGGTGCACCACCGCCGCCCGACGGTTCAGATCGTGGTGGTGGCCGCCGCCGAACAACCGGGCCGAGAGCAGGTTGATCACGATGCCGGCCGCGGCCGCCCAGGCCACCGGGCCGCTGACCACGGGCACCGGATCCAGCAGCCGCTGCACCCCTTCGACGATCACCACCCCGGCCGCCATCAGGATCAGGGCCGCGTTCATCAGCGAGGCCAGCTGGGTGCTGCGGCCGAAGCCGTAGGTGAAGCGGGCCGTGGCCGGCCGGGCGCTGAGCCGTTCGGCCCCCCAGCCGAACAACAGGCCGGCCACGTCACCCAGGTTGTGGATGGCATCGCCGATCAGGGCCAGGGAGCCGAAGCCGATGCCGATCGCCAGCTGCAGCCCCGAGAGGCCGCTGTTCAGCATCACCCCCCAGAAGAAGGCCCGCGGCGAGCCCTGCCGGCGTGGGTGTCCGTGTTCGTGCCGGTGTGAACGGGACGCCATGGAGGCGTCCTAGCAGCGGCGGCTCCGGCTGGCCTTCAGCTCTGGTAGTGGGAATCGAGCCAGCAGCGCGGCAGGGCCTCCCCGGAGGGAAAGAACAGGTCGGCCTTGGCGTACTCCTGGGGATCCTGCAGCTCCTCGCCGCCATGGAGCCGGGCCTGGACCCGGGTGTCGAAGGGGTTGAACAACTGCTTGACATTCAGCACTTCTACAAGGCTGGCGTCGTCGTCGTGGCGTACTTTCAGGAACATCGCCCTGCTCCGGTTCTCGATACCTTCAGTCTGGTGCCACGGTGCCGGCAAAGGTAGCGAGCGTGACATTTCTCCCTCGCCGTGGCCGGGCCCCTGCGTTTGATTTCCGTTCCATGGCCCATCACCAGATCCTGATCGTCGGCGGAGGCGCTGCGGGCCTCACCGTGGCCAGCCAGCTCAAACGGGCCCGGCCCGGTCTGGAGATCGCCATCCTGGAGCCCTCCCCCGACCACTACT
>CAZBMT010000357.1:0-3036 GCA_964492645.1 uncultured Cyanobium sp.
TGCTGCCGCCGCCGATGGACGGACTGTCCCCGCCGACCGGTGCCGACACCGGCGGGAAATGCCCCTTCCTGCACGGCACCCTCCGGGGCAGCACGGCCGGGGCCCGCTCCAACCGCGACTGGTGGCCACGGCAGCTGAACCTGGCGGTGCTGCATCAGCACGCGCCCCTGGCCGATCCGATGGGCGGCGGCTTCGACTACGCCGCCGCGTTCCGCACCATCGACCTGGAGGCCCTGCGGCAGGACCTGGTCGCCCTGATGACCACCTCCCAGGACTGGTGGCCCGCTGACTACGGCCACTACGGGCCGTTCTTCGTGCGCATGGCCTGGCACAGCGCCGGCACCTACCGCATCCACGACGGCCGCGGCGGTGCCGGCTCCGGCACCCAGCGCTTCGCCCCCCTCAACAGCTGGCCCGACAACGGCAACCTCGACAAGGCACGGCGGCTGCTCTGGCCCATCAAGCAGAAGTACGGCAGCGCCCTCTCCTGGGCCGACCTGATCATCTTCGCGGGCAACTGCGCCATCGAATCGATGGGCCTGCCCACCCTGGGCTTCGCCGGGGGCCGGCAGGACGTCTGGGAGCCGCCGATCGACATCGACTGGGGCCCGGAGACCGAATGGCTCGGCGACAGGCGCTACAGCGGCGACCACCAGCTGGAGGATCCACTCGCTGCCGTGCAGATGGGCCTGATCTACGTGAACCCGGAGGGGCCCAACGGCGAGCCCGATCCCCTCGCCGCCGCCCGGGACATCCGTGAGACCTTCGCCCGCATGGCGATGGACGACGAGGAGACCGTGGCCCTGATCGCCGGGGGCCACACCTTCGGCAAGTGCCACGGCGCCGGTGACCCTGACCTGGTGGGGCCGGAGCCTGAGGCCGCCAGCCTGGAGGAGCAGGGGCTGGGCTGGCGCAACCGCTTCGGCAGCGGCAAGGGGGACGACACGACCACCAGCGGCCTGGAGGGCGCCTGGACCGCCAACCCCATCCAGTGGGACGGCGGCTACTTCGACAACCTGTTCGGCTACGAGTGGGAACTTGAGAAGAGTCCGGCCGGGGCCTGGCAGTGGCGGCCCACCGATCCGGCGGCGGCGGACACCGTGCCCGATGCCCACGACCCGTCGAAGCGCCACGCGCCGATGATGGCCACCACCGATCTCTCCCTGCGGGTCGACCCGACCTACCTGGAGATCTCCAGGCGCTTCCACGAGCACCCCGAGCAGCTGGGGGAGGCCTTCCGCCGCGCCTGGTTCAAGCTCGTGCACCGGGACATGGGGCCCCGCTCCCGCTACCTGGGCAGCCTGGTGCCGGAGGAGGTGATGCTCTGGCAGGACCCGATCCCCCCCGTCGACCATCCCCTGGTGGATGCGGGCGACATCGCCGCCCTCAAGGGGCGGATCCTGGCGGCCGGGCTGCCCATCTCCCAGCTGGTGGCCACCGCCTGGGCCGCGGCCGCCAGCTTCCGGGGCTCCGACAAGCGCGGCGGCGCCAACGGCGGCCGGCTGCGGCTGGCCCCCCAGAAGGACTGGGAGGTGAACCAGCCCGCCAAACTGGCCCGGGCCCTGGAGGCCTACGAGGCGATCCGCCAGGCCTTCAACGGCTCCCGCCACGACGGCAGGCGCATCTCCCTGGCTGACCTGATCGTGCTCGGAGGCTGCGCCGGCGTGGAGGAGGCGGCCCGGCGGGGCGGCCACGCGGTGACGGTGCCCTTCAGCCCCGGGCGCATGGATGCCTCCCAGGACGAGACGGACGTGGCTTCCTTCGCCGTGCTCGAACCGAAGGCCGACGGCTTCCGCAACTACCTCCGCCCGGGCCTGCCGGCCACCGCCGAGGAGCTGCTGATCGACAAGGCCCAGCTGCTCACCCTCACCGCGCCGGAGATGACGGCGCTGGTGGGCGGCCTGCGGGTGCTCGACGCCAACCATGGCAAGTCGCGCCATGGGGTGTTCACCCACAGGCCCGAGACCCTCAGCAACGATTTCTTCGTCCACCTGCTGGACATGGGCACCACCTGGACGGCCACCTCCGAGGCGGAGGACAGCTTCGAGGGCCGCGACCGCCACACCGGCGACCTGCGCTGGACCGCCAGCCGCGTCGACCTGATCTTCGGCTCCAACGCCCAGCTGCGGGCGATCGCCGAGGTGTACGCCGCCGCCGACGGCTTGGAGCGCTTCGTGGCCGCCTTCGTGGCGGCCTGGAGCAAGGTCATGGACCTCGACCGCTTCGAGCTGGCCGGAACCCCATGAACCCGCGCCTCTCCCTGCAACCCCCGCCGGAACGCCACGAGGCGATCGGCCGGGCCGGCCTGGGCAGCCTGCTGGCGATCGCGTCGGTGGCCGGGCCCCCCAGCCCGATCGCCCTGCGCACGATCACGGCCATCCGCGACCACCTGATCCGGCTGCCCATCCCGCTGGAGTCGGTGGAGCCCCTCACACCGGAGCAGCTGGCGGCGGCGGTTCCGGAGAGCGAGTGGCGCCAGCGGATCCTGCGGGGCATGACCGTGCTGGCCCTGCTGGAGACCGAACCCGGCGAGGATGTCCTGGCCCGGCTGGAGGCCACGGCCCGGGCGCTGGCGATCGACGACGCCCCGGTGCAGGCCTTCCGCCACGTGCTCGAGCACCAGTTCAACCTGGTGCGCCTCGACATCGCCCGCCGCGGCTTCCAGAGGGGCGCTGCCGCGGCCTACCTGCGCGACGAGGGCCCCGCCGGCGCCCTGCAGATCGCCCGCTCGCTGCTGAAGCGGGAGGATCCCGCCCTCGCCGCCCGCTACCGGGCCCTCGCCGACCTGCCCGAAGGCAGCCTCGGCCGGGCCTACCTGGCCTTCATCGATGCCAACGGTTTCAGCGTTCCCGGCGAGCTGGGCGGGCCGCCGCCGCCGGTGGTGCGCCACGACTGCTGCCACGTGCTGGGCGGCTACGGCACCACGGCGAGCGACGAGTGCGGCGTGCTCGGCTTCCAGGCCGGCTTCGGCCGCACCGACCCCTTCTTCACGATCCTGTTCGCCCTGGCCCAGTTCCAGCTGGGGATCGGCTCCAC